>NZ_WWIC01000075.1:0-74831 GCF_009872555.1 Streptomyces sp. SID5643 | reverse complement strand
CCCCGCCGCGCTCCGCAAAGGCCGGCACCGCCTGTGCGACGGCCGCGCTGGGGCATGCGGGCGGTCACCACGCTGTCCCTGGTGGTCCTCGCCTCGGCCGGAATCGGGCACGCGGTGATGACCAGCCTGGACGCGGACATCACCCGGGTCGACCCCTTCAAGGACATGAAGAACCGCCCGCAGGCGGGCCACGGCATGAACATCCTGCTGGTCGGCACCGACGGCCGCGAGAAGATCAGCAAGGAGGAGCGCCACAAGTACCGGCTGGGCGGCGCCCCCTGCCACTGCACCGACACGATCATGATCGTGCACATCTCCCAGGACCGGGAACGGGCGAGCGTGGTGAGCCTGCCGCGCGACTCGTACGCGGTGACGCCGGCGCACGTCGACCGGGTGTCGGGCAAGCGGCACAACGGCCACCCCGTCAAGCTGAACGCCGCGTACGCCGAGGGCGGGCCGCAGCTGACCGTGCGCACGGTCGAGAGCATGACCAAGGTGAAGATCGACCACTACCTGGAGGTCGACTTCACGAGTTTCATGAAGACGGTGGACGTGGTCGGGGGCGTGCCGATCTGCACCGCCGACCCCCTGAAGGACAGCTACACCGGCCTGAACCTGCCGGCCGGGCGGCACACGCTCGCCGGCGGGCAGGCGCTCCAGTTCGTCCGCGCCCGCCACGTCGACGGGGCGTCCGATCTCGGCCGGATGAAGCGGCAGCAGCGCTTCATGGCGGCTCTCGTGGAACGGCTCACCTCGTCCGGGATCCTCCTCAACCCGATGAAGTTCCGGGACGTGACGCGGGCGGTGCTCGGCTCGGTCCGGGCCGACAAGGGCTTCGGCACGGACGAGATGCTGGACCTGGGCCGCGCCATGCGGAACTTCTCCCCCTCCTCGTCGGAGTTCACGACCGTCCCGATCGGGCGGATGGGGTTCGCCGTGAAGGGTGTCGGATCCACGCTGAAGTGGGACGCCGAGAAGTCCGAGCGGCTCTTCCACGCCCTGCGCCAGGACCAGCCGCTGTCGGTGCACCGGTCGCGCGGCGCGGCCCGGATCGTCCCGGTCGCCCCGCAGCAGATCCGCGTCCAGGTGGAGAACGGCACCCGCACGGCCGGCCTGGGCCGCCGGGTGGACGCGGCCCTGGCCTCGACCGGCTTCCGCACGACCAAGGCCCCGGTGAACTCCGTCGCCCGCGACGTCAGGCGCACGGTCGTCGCCCACGACCCCCGCTGGGACCGCTCCGCCAAGTCCCTCGCGGCGGCCCTGCCGGGCAGTGAGCTCCGGGCGGTCAAGGGCCTCGGCCCGACCCTGAAGGTGATCGCCGGAGGGGACTTCGAACGTGTGCGGAAGGTGCGGGCCGAGGACCCGGGGCAGGGCGAGTTCGGGGTGGTGCGGGGCGACGAGGTGGCGTGCTCGTAGGCGCGCGTCAGTCCTCGAAGCCCTCGGCCGCCCGCTTCTCCCGCAGGTCCATGATCGCCCGGCGGCGGGCCAGGCGGTGGGTGCGGCGGATCTGGGCCTCCTGGTAGCGGCGCTTGTCGCGCTCGGTCTCCGGGAGGACCTGCGGGACCCGGCGGGGCTTGCCGTCGGCGTCGACCGCGGCGAAGACGAGGTAGGCCGAGCCGACCTGCGTGGGCGGGGCGGACTCGTTCCAGCGTTCGGCCAGGACCCGGACGCCGACCTCCATGGACGTCCGGCCGGTCCAGTTCACCTGCGCCTTGACATGGACCAGGTCACCGACGCGGACCGGCTCCAGGAACGCCATCTCGTCCATGGACGCGGTGACGGCCGGACCACCGGAGTGCCGTCCGGCCACGGCCCCGGCCGCGTCGTCGACCAGCTTCATGATCACCCCGCCGTGCACGGTCCCCAGAAGGTTCGTGTCGTTGTGGGTCATGATGTGGCTGAGGGTGGTGCGGGACGCCGAAGTCGGCTTGCCCGGGATATCCGGACTGCCGGAATCCGCAGCTGGGGCCTGGTCTGTCATGGCCCCTACCTTATGCCGACGCGGTATGAGGGGGATTTGTGTCAGCTTCGCCACAGCCGTGCTCTGATTTTCCGACGACTCTTGTATGGCGCACCACGGGGACCTGCACACTGGGCGCATGAATGACTGGCCCGAGGGATTTTCCGGCGACAACCGCGGCAGCCGATACGGACGCGGCAGCTCGAGCGCGCAGCCCGAGAGCGCCCGTGTCATGCGGCAGGTCCGCCGCGGTCCGGCGGCATCGCCCGGGCAGGCGGGATACGGCGGCGCCCCGGCGTACGGCGGCGGAGTGCCCCCGCAGCCGTCCTACGTCGACGGCGGCGGCCACGGCGACTACGACAGCGGCTACAACACCGGCCAGGTCTACGGCTCCCCCGGCGGCAGGGGCCCCGGCGGGCCGGGGGACGGCAGATACGAGCCGCGACCCGCGCCCGACTGGCGCCGCCGCATCAAGGTGACGGCCATCACGCTGGTGACGCTGCTGGTGGTGACGAGCGTCGGCACGTACTTCTGGGCCGACTCCAAGCTCAACCGCGAGGTCGACCTGTCGATGGTCATCGACCGTCCGGAGGCGGGCGAGGGCACCAACTACCTGATCGTCGGCTCCGACAGCCGCAAGGGCATGTCGGCCGAGGAGAAGAAGAAGCTGCACACCGGGTCCGCCGAGGGCAAGCGCACGGACTCGATGATGATCCTGCACACCGGCGGCGGCGCCCCGACCCTGATCTCGCTGCCGCGCGACTCGAACGTCACCATCCCGTCGTTCAAGGGATCCGACTCCGGCAAGCTCTACCCGGCCACCGGCCGCCAGACGAAGCTGAACGCGGCCTACGCCGAGGACGGCCCGGAGCTGCTGGTCCGCACCGTGGAGGCCAACACGGGCCTGCACATCGACCACTACGTGGAGATCGGCTTCGCCGGCTTCGCGAACATCGTGGACGCGGTCGGCGGCGTCGAGATGAACATCCCGCAGGACATCAAGGACACCAAGTCCGGAGCGGACCTCAAGAAGGGCACGCAGACCCTCGACGGCGAGCAGGCCCTCGCCTTCGTCCGCACCCGCTACGCCCTCAGGGGCTCCGACCTGGACCGCACGAAGAACCAGCAGAAGTTCCTGTCGGCGCTGGCCAACCAGGTCGCCACTCCGGGCACGGTCCTCAACCCGTTCAAGCTGTACCCGACCATGAGCGCCGGTCTGGACACCCTCGTCGTCGACAAGGACATGAGCCTGTTCGACCTGGCGTCCATGTTCTGGGCGATGAAGGGCGTCAGCGGCGGCGAGGGCAAGT
Organism: Streptomyces sp. SID5643; assembly: GCF_009872555.1. Classification (NCBI taxonomy): domain Bacteria; kingdom Bacillati; phylum Actinomycetota; class Actinomycetes; order Kitasatosporales; family Streptomycetaceae; genus Streptomyces; species Streptomyces sp. SID5643. The sequence continues at coordinate 71,561 of NZ_WWIC01000075.1, read as the reverse complement.
CGATGAACATGCCGATCGCGGGCAACAGCCCCAACGGCAACCTCCAGTGGAACACCGCGAAGGTGAAGACCCTGGTGAACGAGCTGAAGAACGACGACCCGGTCACCGTCTCGGGCGACTGAGCGGGCAGGCAGCACGAAGGGGGCACCCGACCGGGTGCCCCCTTCGTCGTGAGGCGGTGCTCACATCGAGGCGGCCGACATCGAGCGGCACGTCTCGGCACAGCGGCGACAGGCCTCGGCACAGCGCATCATCTGCGCGTCTTCCGGCATGGACATACACGCCTCGGCGCACATGTCACAGGCGCGGGCGCACATCGCGCACATCTCGGCCATGAGGGGCGAGCGGCGCATCATCATGTCGGCGCACATGCGCGTCATCTCGGCACAGTCGATGACCGTGCGCATGATCTGCATCTGGGCCGGACCGCCCGTCTGCAGACAGGAGCTCATGGTCTCCTCGCACACGCTGTGGCAGGTCATGCACGCCTGGACGCAGTCCTGCATCTCCTTGCTCAGCGGGGTGGCGGTGGCGGGTTGCTGGGTCATGACGTCCTCCCAGGGGTGGCGGGAGCCGCGGATCGGCGCCCGCTCCTCTCGTCCTACGCCTCCGGCCCCATGAGCACCACAGGGCGGAGCCGCCCACGTGTGATCCGCACCGTCTGTGAGGCACGACTCAGCGGGCTCTGCGTGAAAGCTCCGGCAGCGGCAAAAAGGGGTTGCAGGCGCGCCGGGGCCCGGCGCGGCGAGGGCGGGGCGGCCGGAAACCGTGCAGGGGGGAGACCCAGACATGACACAGCAGATGTACGACGAACCGCGGACTTCGGGTCGCGGCGGCCCGGAGGCGCAGAAGCAGCGGCTGCGCAGACGGCTGGAGCGGCTGATCGGCATCGCCGCGACCGAGGGCAACGAGCTGGTGCCGCTGCGGAACGGGGACGAGATCTTCCCCGCGATGCTGGCCGCGATCCGGGCCGCCGAGCACACCGTCGACATGATGACGTTCGTGTACTGGCGCGGCGAGGTCGCCCACGAGTTCGCCGCGGCCCTGGCCGAGCGGGCCCGCGCGGGCGTCCGGGTGCGGCTGCTGCTGGACGGGTTCGGGGCCAAGCAGATAGAGCGGGACCTGCTGGAGGCCATGGACGAGGCGGGCGTGCAGGTGGCGTGGTTCCGCAGACCCACCCGCCTGTCGCCGATGCGGCAGAACCACCGCTGCCACCGCAAGGTGCTGGTCACCGACGAGCACACGGCCTTCACCGGAGGCGTCGGGATCGCGCAGGAGTGGTGCGGCGCCGCCCGGAACCCGGACGAGTGGCGCGACACCCATGTACAGGTCCGCGGCCCCGCCGTGGACGGCATCGCCGCAGCCTTCGCACAGAACTGGGCCGAGTGCCACGACGACCTCTACGACGACCACGACCGCTTCACCGCCCAGGCGCAGCCGGGGCGGGCCACGGTCCAGGTCGTGCGGGGGTCGGCCTCCTTCGGCTGGCAGGACATGCAGACGGTCCTGCGGGTCCTGATCACCTCGGCGCAGGAGCGACTGCGGCTGGCCACCGCGTACTTCGCCCCCGACAGCTACTTCATCGACCTGCTGGCCGCTGCGGCCCGCCGCGGGGTCCGGGTCGAGATCCTGCTCCCCGGACCGCACACCGACCAGCGGGCATGCCTGCTGGCCGGGCGGCAGCACTACCAGACGCTGGTGGACGCCGGTGTGGAGGTGCGGGAGTACCAGCCGACGATGCTCCACACGAAGATCATGACGGTGGACGGGGTCTGCTCCCTCATCGGCTCCACCAACTTCAACCGCCGTTCCATGGAGCACGACGAGGAGGTCGTCCTGGCCGTCCTGGACGAGGACTTCACGGCGGAGCTCGACGCCGACTTCGAGGCCGACCGGAAGCGGAGCGAGCCGATCGACCCCCGCCGCTGGGAGCGGCGGCCCCTGCCCATGCGCCTCGCCGAGGCCGCGGTGACCCCGATCCGGCGCTTCCTGTGAGAACGCCGGGGGCCGGACGGCCGGCCCCCGGAGACGGCGCTACGGCAGGTTGCGCGCCATGACGATGCGCTGGACCTGGTTCGTGCCCTCGTAGATCTGCGTGATCTTGGCGTCGCGCATCATGCGCTCCACCGGGTAGTCGCGGGTGTAGCCGTACCCGCCGAGGAGCTGGACCGCGTCCGTCGTGACCTCCATCGCCACGTCCGAGGCGAAGCACTTGGCGGCGGCGCCCAGGTAGGTGAGGTCGGCGTCGACGCGCTGGGAGGCGGCGGCGGCCTGGTAGGTCAGGGCGCGGGCGGCCGAGATCTTCATGGCCATGTCGGCGAGCATGAACTGGATGCCCTGGAAGTCGGCGATCGGCTTGCCGAACTGCTTGCGCTCCTGGACGTAGCCCTTGGCGTAGTCGAGGGCGCCCTGGGCGATGCCGAGGGCCTGGGCGGCGATGGTGATGCGGGTGTGGTCGAGGGTCTTCATCGCCGTGGCGAAGCCGGTGCCCTCCTCGCCGATCATGCGGTCGGCGGGGATGCGGACGTTGTCGAGGTAGACCTCGCGGGTCGGGGAGCCCTTGATGCCGAGCTTCTTCTCGGGGGCGCCGAAGGAGACGCCCTCGTCGGACTTCTCGACGACGAAGGCGGAGATGCCCTTGGAGCGCTTGGTGGGGTCGGTGACGGCCATCACCGTGTAGTACTCGGACTCGCCCGCGTTGGTGATCCAGCGCTTCACGCCGTTGAGGACCCAGAAGTCGCCGTCGCGGACGGCCTTGGTCTTCATGCCGGCGGCGTCGGAGCCGGCGTCCGGCTCGGAGAGGCAGTAGGAGAACATGCCGTCGCCCTTGGCGAGCGGGGTCATGTACTTCTTCTTCAGGTCCTCGGAGCCGGAGAGGATCACCGGCAGGGAGCCCAGCTTGTTGACGGCCGGGATGAGGGAAGAGGAGGCGCAGACCCGCGCGACCTCCTCGATCACTATGACGGTGGCCAGCGCGTCGGCGCCGGACCCGCCGTACTCCTCGGGCACGTGCACGGCGTGCAGGTCGTTCGCGACCAGCGCCTGGAGGGCCTCGTGCGGGAAGCGGGCCTCCTCGTCCACCGCGGCGGCGTGCGGCGCGATCTTCGCCTCGGCCAGGGAGCGGACGGCGTCACGGAGCATGTCGTGCTCCTCGGACGGGCGGTACAGGTCGAAGTCAGCCGATCCGGCCAAGGTCTCTCACGCTCCAAAACGCTGCGATGCTGACGCTAACTACCGTTAAGTAATCAAAAGTTTATGGGGTCGCCCACCCGAGTGATACGTGAGCTAGGCGACAGCGGAGAAGTTGCCCAGTGAAGCGCGCCGCCATGCCCCGGATATGCTCGGGCGCGCACCGCATGCCGTAGACCCCTGGAGCACCCATGGCCCTGAAGATCACCGTGATCGGCACCGGTTATCTCGGCGCGACACACGCGGCGGCCATGGCCGAGCTGGGCTTCGAGGTGCTCGCCCTCGACGTCGTGCGCGAGAAGATCGAGAAGCTGGAGCGGGCCGAGGCCCCGATGTACGAGCCGGGGCTGGAGGAGCTGCTGCGCAAGCACGTCGCCGGCATCGACGGCTCCAGCGGCCGGCTGAGCTTCACCCAGGACTGGGCCGAGATCGGCGCCTTCGGCGATGTGCACTTCGTCTGTGTGAACACCCCGCAGCGGCACGGCGAGTACGCCTGTGACATGAGCTACGTCGACTCCGCGATCGCCTCGCTGGCCCCACACCTGCACGCCCCGGCGCTGGTCGTCGGCAAGTCGACCGTGCCGGTCGGCTCCGCGGACCGCCTCGCGTCCTACCTGGCCGCGCACGCGCCCGCCGGTGAGGACGCCGAGCTGGCGTGGAACCCGGAGTTCCTGCGTGAGGGCTTCGCCGTCGACGACACGCTGCACCCCGACCGTCTCGTGGTGGGGGTGCGCAGCGAGCGGGCCGAGAAGCTGCTGCGGGAGGTGTACGCGACGCCCATCGCCGAGGGCTCGCCGTTCGTGGTCACGGACTTCCCGACCTCGGAGCTGGTGAAGACCTCCGCGAACTCCTTCCTCGCCACGAAGATCTCGTTCATCAACGCGATGGCGGAGGTGTGCGAGGCCGCGGGCGGTGACGTCGCGAAGCTGGCGGAGGCCATCGGCTACGACGACCGGATCGGGAAGAAGTTCCTGCGGGCCGGGATCGGCTTCGGCGGCGGGTGTCTGCCCAAGGACATCCGGGCGTTCATGGCACGCGCCGGTGAACTGGGCGCGGACCAGGCGCTGACGTTCCTGCGGGAGATCGACTCGATCAACATGCGCCAGCGCGGGCAGATGGTGGAGCTGGCCCGGCAGGCGCTGGGCGGCGGGCCGTTCCTGGGCAAGCGGGTGGCGGTGCTGGGCGCGACGTTCAAGCCCGACTCGGACGACGTGCGGGACTCCCCCGCGCTGAACGTCGCCGGGCAGATCCACCTCCAGGGCGGCCAGGTCACGGTGTACGACCCGAAGGGCATGGACAACGCCCGCGGGGTGTTCCCGACCCTCGGCTACGCCGACTCGGCGCTGGAGGCCGTGCGCGGCGCCGACATCGTGCTGCACCTGACGGAGTGGCGGGAGTTCCGCGAGCTGGACACCGAGGCGCTCGGCGAGGTCGCGGCGGCCCGCCTCATCCTGGACGGGCGCAACGCCCTGGACCCGGAGAGCTGGCGCAAGGCCGGCTGGACGTACCGGGCGATGGGGCGTCCGAAGGCCTGAGCACGCGAGCGGACGCGCAGACACGACGCGCGGAGACAGGTGACGCCGGTTCGGCCGAGGCTCAGTCGGCCGAACCGGCGTCTTCGTGCATTCTGCACCACCCGGCCCTGCGGCGGGGCCCCTATCCCTCTGCCTCCCTGGCCCGGTAACGGCGCATCTTGGCGCGGGCTCCGCAGACCTGCATGGAGCACCAGCGGCCGCGGCCGGCCGGGCTGCGGTCGTAGTAGGCCCAGTGACAGGTGGCGGCCTCGCAGGCCTTGAGGCGGATCCAGGTGCCGGCGACCAGGGCCTCAGCGACGGCGGCGGCCACGCGCGCGTGCAGGGAGTGGCCGTCGGCGGGGGTGAGGGCGGCCGAGCCGTCCGCCGCGTCGACCGTGACGAGGAGGGGCGCCTCGGCCAGCAGCGTGCCGAGGGGGGTGACCTCGCGGTGCGGCGGGTGGCCGGCGTGGGCGAGGAGGGTCGCGCGCAGGGATTCGCGCAGGGTACGGGCCCGGTCCGTCCCCTCCGCGGTGATGCCGAGGCGCTCCCGGCCCTCGGGGGTGTCCAGCGCGTCGGCGCCGGACTCGATGTCCAGCGTGTTCACCAGGGCCTCGACCAGGGCCAGGCCGCCGGGCGCGGGCGATCTCTCCGTCATGGCTGGACCGTACCTCTCGCGATTCCCCTTGCGATGTTACCGCCCATGGGGGAGCATGCAGTAACGGTTACCGGTTACCCGCATCTGTGGGTAACGGCCACTTCGAGGAGGAAGTCATGACTCTCGCCAGGCTGGGTGTCGTCGTCCTGGACTGTCCCGACCCGCGCGCACTGGCCGGCTTCTACGCCGAGGTGCTGGGCGGCACGCCGACCGTGGAGACCGACGGGGAGGAGGAGTGGGTCGACCTGAAGGTGCCGGGCGGTACACCGCTGGCCTTCCAGGCATCCCCCGGGTACGTGCCTCCGACATGGCCGTCCGCCGACGGCGCGCAGCAGTTCCACCTCGACCTCGTGGTGGACGACCTGGACACGGCCGAGAAGGGGGTGCTGGCCCTCGGGGCGAAGCCGCTGGACGCCGAGGACCGGGAGCGGAGCTTCCGGGTTTACGCCGACCCGGCCGGGCACCCGTTCTGCCTCTGCGCCAGCTGACCCCCGGAGGTCCCATGTCCGCCGTGGCCCGTTTCCGTTCCGTCGTCGTCGACTGCCCCGACCCCCGCGAGCTGGCCCGCTTCTACGCGGGGATCGGCGGCGGCACGCCGGAGAACGACGACCCCGACTGGGTGGTGCTCCGCGTCCCCGGCGGGCCCCGGCTCGCCTTCCAGCGTTCTCCCGGCCACACCCCGCCGGAGTGGCCGCGGGAGGACCGCAACGCCCAGCAGTTCCATCTGGACTTCGACGCCGGGTCCACCTGGGACGAGATCGACGCGGCCGAGGAGCGGGTGCTGGCGCTGGGCGCGCGGGTGCTGGACAAGGAGGACGACGTGAAGAAGGACTTCCGCGTCTACGCCGACCCGGCGGGGCACCCGTTCTGCCTGTGCCGGATCGAGTCCGGCTGATCGGAAGCCCCTCAGGCGTCCAGCTCCGAGATCGTCGCCGTCGACGGTTCGCGTCGCTGCTGTGCGGCGCGGGCCGTGAAGTCGGCGCCGCGCAGCAGGCGCTGCACGTTGCCCCAGGTCAGCAAGGCCACATCGGCTTCCTCCCAGCCGCGTCGCAGCAGCTCCGCGATCAGCCGGGGATAGCAGGAGGTGTCGCCGAGCTCCTGCGGGTGGGCGGCTCCGGAGTCGTAGGTGCCGGACAGCCCGACGCACTGCGCCCCCGCCACGGCGCGGATGTGGTCGAGGTGGTCGGCGACATCGCGGACGGTCGGGCCGGTCTGCTCGGCGGTCAGCGGCACCAGGCACAGTCCCTTGGCCGCGCCCAGCTCCGCCAGCAGGTCGTCGGGAAGGTTGGCCGGGTGGGGGCGCAGGGAGCGGGCGGCGGAGCGGCTGCACAGCACGGGTGCCCGGGACAGGCTCAGGACGCGGCGCAGGGTCTGGGCGGAGGCCCCGGAGAGGTCCGCGATCACGCCGAGCCGGTTCATCTCACGCACGACCTCCTCGCCGAACCGGGTCAGCCCCGCCTCGCTCGCCCAGGACACCCCGGTCAGCGTGAGGACGCGCAGACCGAGCAGGTGCAGCTGGCGCAGGATGCCGAGCGAGTCGCCCAGGGCCGGTGCCCCGGCGGGGCCGAGGAGCACGGCGACGCGACCGCAGTTGCGCGCGTCCGCGACCTGCCCGGCCGTGCAGGCCGGCCGCAGGCCCTCCTCACAGGTCCGCACGACGCTCTTGGCCAGGTCCAGCTGCTCCAGGGTGGCGCCGACGGCCCGGTCCCCGTCGAGGCCCTCGGGCAGGTGCAAGGACCAGAAGAGGGCGCCGACATGGCCGCTGCGCAGCCGGGGCACGTCCGTGTCGACGGTGCTCTCGCCTTCCTCCAGGTCGTACCAGGACAGCCGCTTGAGTGCCCAGGGCAGGCCGTTGTAGCCGTCGGCGACGGGGTGCGCGGCGAGGATGGCGCGGGCCCGGGTCATGGGCGCGTCGTCCGGGTCGGACACGGGCTCGTAGGACTCCGCCGTGACGATGCCCTCGTCCGGGTACGGCTCGGCCAGCTCGTCGAACTCGCCTGAAGCCGCGGCGGTGGGGCGCAGGTCGTCCTGGAGGTCTGCCATGGCGGCTCCGTACGGTCGTTCGTGAGGTACGGTCACCGTCGCACGGAGCGGGGAGCGGTTCCTGGTGGGCGGGGCGTTCGGAGTACGGCTCCGGTCCGCCGCGCGGCTGCCCTCGGGGCAGCCGGGCCGCCTCGATGGCCCCGTCCGGGGTGTCCCGGGAACGGACCGGGCCGGCGATCGCCCGGTCGATACGGGCGCGCTCGGCGGTGGGTTCGGTGACCGGTCGCGGCGTGGCGACGAGCGAGGGGCCGCCGTCCGAATCGCGCATGCACCGGCGGGGCGGGCTTGCACCGCCTGCCCCGCCCGCGGCACTCAGCCGTCCAGTGACTCGATCGTGGCGTTGGACGGCGGCCGCGTCGCCTGGAGCGCCCGGGCCACGTCCTGTGCCGCGTCCAGGACCCTGACGGCGTTCTTCCAGGTCAGTTTGGCCAGATCGGCCTTGGACCAGCCGCGGTCGAGCAGTTCCGCGAGGAGGTTCGGGTATCCGGAGACGTCGGCGAGGCCGTCGGGGGTGAAGGCCGTGCCGTCGTAGTCGCCGCCGATGCCGACGTGGTCGATGCCGGCCGCCTCGCGCATGTGGTCCAGGTGGTCGGCGACCGTCGCCACCGTCGCGACGGGGCGCGGGTGGAGCTCCTCGAAGGCGTGGTGGACCTTCATGGCCTCCGGGGTGGTGTCGAGGTGGTGGAAGCCGTGGGCGCGCATGTTCTCGTCGGCCGCGGCCGTCCAGTCGACCGCCGCCTGGAGCACGAACTTCGGCACGAACGTCACCATCGCCATGCCGCCGTTGGCGGGGAGCCGCTCCAGGACGTCGTCGGGGACGTTGCGCGGGTGGTCGCACACGGCCCGTGCGGAGGAGTGGGAGAAGATCACCGGGGCCGAGCTCGTGTCGAGCGCGTCCCGCATCGTCGTCGCCGCCACGTGCGAGAGGTCGACGAGCATGCCGAGCCGGTTCATCTCCCGGACGACCTCGCGGCCGAACGCGGTGAGGCCGCCGGCCTTCGGCTCGTCGGTCGCGGAGTCCGCCCAGTCGACGTTGTCGTTGTGGGTGAGGGTCATGTACCGCACGCCGAGGCCGTACAGACCGCGCAGGGTGCCCAGGGAGTTGGCGATGGAGTGGCCGCCCTCCGCCCCCATGAGCGAGGCGATGCGGCCCTCCCCGCGCGCTGCCTCCATGTCGGCGGCGGTGAGCGCCGGGCGCAGGTCGCCGGGGTGACGGGTCATCAACTGCCGCACGCAGTCGATCTGTTCGAGCGTGGCGGCGACCGGGTCGGGTGAGTCCGTGCGGACGTACACCGACCAGTACTGCGCACCGACCCCGCCCGCGCGCAGCCGGGGGATGTCGGTGTGCAGGTGGGCGCTCTGGTCGGCGGCGATGTCCCGCGCGTCGAGGTCGTAGCGGACCTGTGCGCGCAGTGCCCAGGGCAGGTCGTTGTGGCCGTCGGCGACCGGGAACTCGCCGAGGAGTTCCCGGGCCGCCTCCAGGGAGGTCATCGTCGTCACTTCCCGGCGCCGAAGCCGAACCCGCCGGCGCCCTCGACCTTGGAGCGCAGGCGCTTGCCCTTCTCGGTGGCCTGGTCGTTGAGCTCCTGCTGGAACTCGCGCATGCGGCCGCGCAGTTCCTCGTCGTGCGCGGCGAGGATGCGGGCGGCGAGCAGACCGGCGTTGCGGGCGCCGGCGACGGAGACCGTGGCGACGGGGACACCGGCCGGCATCTGCACGATGGACAGGAGGCTGTCCATGCCGTCGAGGTACTTCAGCGGCACGGGCACGCCGATGACCGGCAGCGGGGTCACGGAGGCGAGCATGCCGGGCAGGTGGGCGGCGCCGCCCGCCCCGGCGATGATCACCTTGAGCCCGCGGGCGTCGGCCTGCTCGCCGTAGGCGACCATCTCGCGCGGCATGCGGTGCGCGGAGACGACGTCGACCTCGTAGGCGATCTCGAACTCGTCGAGGGCCTTGGCGGCGGCCTCCATGACGGGCCAGTCGGAGTCCGACCCCATGACGATGCCAACAACAGGGCTCATTCGGTGATGGTGCCTCTCAGGTAGCCGGCTGCGTGACGGGCGCGCTCCAGCACGTCGTCGAGGTCGTCGCCGTAGGTGTTGACGTGACCGACCTTGCGGCCGGGCTTCACGTCCTTGCCGTACATGTGGATCTTGAGCTGGGGGTCGCGGGCCATGCAGTGCAGGTACGCGGAGTACATGTCCGGGTAGTCGCCGCCGAGGACGTTGACCATGACCGTCCACGCGGCGCGCGGGCGGGGGTCGCCGAGGGGCAGGTCGAGGACCGCGCGGACGTGGTTGGCGAACTGGCTGGTGACGGCACCGTCCATCGACCAGTGGCCGGAGTTGTGCGGGCGCATCGCGAGCTCGTTGACGAGGATGCGGCCGTCACGGGTCTGGAACAGCTCGACGGCGAGGTGCCCGACGACGCCGAGTTCCTTGGCGATGTTCAGAGCCATCTCCGAGGCCCGGACCGCGAGACCCTCGTCCAGGTCGGGCGCCGGGGCGATGACCGTGTCGCAGACGCCGTTCACCTGCTGCGACTCCACCACCGGGTAGGCCACGGCCTGGCCGTGCGGGGAGCGGACGACGTTGGCGGCGAGCTCGCGCAGGAAGTCGACCTTCTCCTCGGCGAGCACCGGAACACCGGCCTTGAACGGGTCGGCGGCCTCCTCGACGGAGTCGACGACCCACACGCCCTTGCCGTCGTAGCCGCCGCGGACGGTCTTGAGGACGACCGGGAATCCCTCGCCCTCGGCCGCGAAGGCGGCCACGTCCTGCGGATCGGAGACGATCCGGTGCCGGGGGCAGGGGACGCCGATCGCGTCGAGCTTCGCGCGCATCACCCCCTTGTCCTGGGCGTGCACGAGCGCGTCGGGGCCGGGGCGCACGGGGATGCCGTCCGCCTCCAGGGCCCGGAGGTGCTCGGTGGGTACGTGTTCGTGATCGAAGGTGATCACATCGCACCCACGGGCGAACTCGCGCAGCGTGTCGAGGTCGCGATAGTCGCCGATGACGACATCGCTCACGACCTGCGCAGCGGAGTCCTGCGGGGTGTCACTGAGGAGCTTGAACCTGATGCCCAGCGGGATGCCCGCCTCGTGTGTCATACGAGCGAGCTGGCCACCGCCGACCATGCCGACTACCGGGAACGTCACTCCCCCAGGGTAATGGCCACGCCGGAGTGGCCGGTTTCCCGCCCTCCCCGGGCCCGTCCGGACCATCTCCGGCTGTCCCCGGGCATCCACAGGAAGATCGCGCGGGAGGGTGGTTAGCATGGCTGGGTTGACGCCGACACACGGACGGGGGCCTGCACGGCCATGGGACATGGTGCCTCTCGGCTCCGGCGGCTCGTTCACGAGGTCGCCAAATTCGGCGCGGTGGGCGGTGCCGGGGTGCTGGTCAACCTCGTCGTCTTCAACCTGGTGCGGCACACCACCGACCTTCAGGTGGTGCGCGCGAGCGTCATCGCCACCGTCGTCGCGATCGTCTTCAACTACGTCGGCTTCCGCTACTTCACGTACCGCGACCGCGACAAGACCCGCCGTACCCGTGAGATGACCCTGTTCCTGCTGTTCAGCGCGATCGGCCTGGTCATCGAGAACGGCGTCCTCTACGCGGCCACGTACGGCTTCGGCTGGAACACCCCGTTGCAGAACAACGTCTTCAAGTTCGTCGGCATCGGCGTCGCGACCCTGTTCCGCTTCTGGTCCTACCGCTCGTGGGTCTTCCGCGCGCTGCCCGCCCCGGAGACACCGGCGGCGCCGGGCCCGGCCCCGGTCCCGCAGAACGACCCGGCCGGCCCCCCGAAGACGAAGCAGCAGGTCCCGTAGCCCCTAGCGGACCATCGGCTCGTCGTCCTGGGGCTTGGCCAGTGCCGTGCGGGACAGGAACAGGCCGAAGACCGGGGGCTTGGTCTGGAGCATCTCCAGGCGGCCGCCGTCGGCCTCCGCCAGGTCACGGGCCACCGCCAGGCCGATGCCCGTGGAGTTGCGGCCGCTGATCGCCCGCTCGAAGATGCGGGCGCCGAGGTCGGCGGGGACGCCGGGGCCCTCGTCGGTGACCTCGATGACCGCCTGGTTGCCGGTGACGCGGGTGCGCAGGGCCACCGTGCCGCCGCCGTGCATGAGGGAGTTCTCGATCAGCGCGGCCAGGACCTGCGCGACCGCGCCGGGTGTGCCCACCGCCCGCAGATGCCGTTTGCCGGAGCTGACGATCGCCCGCCCCGCACTGCGGTACGCCGGGCGCCACTCGGCGAGCTGCTGCTGGATGACCTCGTCGAGGTCGAAGGAGACGGCGGAGCCGGTGCGCGGGTCGCGGGAGTTCGTCAGCAGCCGCTCCACGACGTCCGTCAGCCGCTCGACCTGCGTCAGGGCGATCGTCGCCTCCTCCTTCACGGTGTCCGGGTCGTCGGTGAGGGTGATCTCCTCCAGCCGCATCGACAGCGCCGTGAGCGGGGTGCGCAGCTGGTGGGAGGCGTCCGCGGCCAGCCGGCGTTCGGCGGTCAGCATGCGGGCGATGCGCTCGGCGGAGCCGTCCAGCACGTCGGCCACCCGGTCCAGCTCGGGCACCCCGTACCGCCTGTGCCGGGGGCGCGGATCACCCGAGCCGAGTCGCTCGGCGGTCTCCGCCAGGTCGGTCAGCGGCGACGCCAGCCGGTTCGCCTGGCGGACTGCCAGCAGCACCGCGGCGATCACCGCGAGCAGCGCCACCAGCGCGATGATCAGCAGCGTCCGGCCGACCTCCCGCGTCACCGAGGAGCGCGGCTCCTGGACGGTGACCGTCTCGCCCTCCTCACCGGACGCGGTCGCGCTGATGACGTCGCCGGCGGGCTTCGTGCCGACCTCGATCGGCGCCTCACCGGGGAGGCGGATCACCGCGTAGTAGTGGTCCTGCGTGACCTGCTCGCGCAGCACCTCCGCGTCGACCTGCTGCGCCCCGAAGAGCCGGCTGTCGACGATGCTGGCCAGCCGCACCGCCTCGGACTCCACCCGCTCCTGGGCACTGTTGCTGATCGTCCTGGTCTCGACGATGACGAGCGAGACGCCGAAGACGGCGATCACGACGAGCACCACGGCGAGCGTGGACTGGATCAGTCGGCGGCGCATGTCCTGTTACCCGATCGCCCGTGCCTGCCCGCGGCTCAGCTCTTCTCGAAACGAAAACCCACACCGCGCACGGTGGCGATGTAGCGCGGGTTGGCCGCGTCGTCGCCGAGCTTCTTGCGCAGCCAGGAGATGTGCATGTCGAGGGTCTTGGTCGACGACCACCAGGTCGTGTCCCAGACCTCCCGCATCAGCTGGTCGCGGGTGACGACCCGGCCCGCGTCGCGCACCAGCACCCGCAGCAGGTCGAACTCCTTCGCGGTGAGCTGGAGCTCCTCCTCGCCCATCCAGGCGCGGTGGGACTCGACGTCGATGCGCACGCCGTGGGTGGCGGGCGGCTGCTGCGGCTCGCTGGCGCCGCGCCGGAGCAGGGCCCGCACGCGCGCGAGCAGCTCGGCGAGCCGGAACGGCTTGGTGACGTAGTCGTCGGCGCCCGCGTCGAGCCCGACGACGGTGTCCACCTCGTCGGCGCGCGCGGTCAGGATGAGGATCGGGATGGCGTGGCCCTCGCCCCGCAGGCGGCGGGCCACCTCCAGACCGTCCATGCCGGGCAGGCCGAGGTCGAGCACGACCAGGTCGATGCCGCCCTGGAGTCCGGCGTCGAGAGCGGTGGGTCCGTCCTCGCGGACCTCGACCTCGTAGCCCTCCCGGCGCAGAGCGCGGGCCAGCGGCTCCGAGATGGACGCATCGTCCTCGGCGAGCAGTACACGGGTCATGAGGTGATGGTAGACCTGCGACGCCCTGAGCCGGGGTGTGACCGGAAGCCTTGATTCTTACCGTTGGCATACCCGCTTCTTACGTTGCCGGGGTAAGTGTGCGGACCTCTGCCTCTGAGGTGTGATCGCGGTAAAGACCTTGGAATCCGTGTGTACGGTTCCCCTTGCACCTGTGATCCGAGTCTCAAGTCCTTCCATATGCGGCGGTGTCCTGCCGTATGGTGAATCGACGCCTGTAGCACCACGGCGACCTTCGGAGGCCAAGCGCCCTGAAGGTCTCTTTTGTGTGCGGGCCGGTTCCCGCCGGCCCCCGAGAGAAACGACCTGTGGCCGGGCCTCCTCGTGCGGCGACGCGCGTAGAGGCGTGGATCCCGGTGGCGACCGCCCACCGCTCCGTGACCCGGAGCGGCCCCCCGTAGGCGTCGGGCGGACGGCCATGCCCACCGGTGCCGGCAGCCCCCACCGGGCGCACCACCGCTGCCGCGGGGCGCGTCCCGAGCAGCAAGGAACGACCATGGCGTCCAGCCTGACGAAGGACTCGGCCCGACCGGACACCCCCGGTTCCGAGAAGACCTTCTTCGGCCACCCCCGCGGACTGGCCACTCTGTTCATGACCGAGATGTGGGAGCGTTTCTCCTACTACGGCATGAGGGCCCTGCTCCCGCTGTACCTGGTCGCCCCGGGTGGCCTGCACCTCAGCGCGGGCACGGCGACGGCGATCTACGCCGTGTACCTGTCGCTGGTGTACCTGCTCACCCTGCCCGGCGGCTGGTTCGCCGACCGTGTGCTCGGCCCCCGCAAGACGGTCGCCGTCGCGGGCGTGGTCATCATGCTCGGCCACCTGTGCCTGGCGCTGCCCGCCGCCGCGAGCTTCTACGTCGGCCTGGGCCTGGTCGCCGTCGGTTCCGGTCTGCTGAAGGCCAACATCTCCACGATGGTCGGCCACCTCTACGACGGCCCGGAGGACCCGCGCCGCGACGGTGGCTTCACGGTCTTCTACATCGGCATCAACCTCGGCGCCTTCATCGCGCCGCTGGTCATCGGCACCGTCGGCGAGAGCGTCGACTGGCACCTGGGCTTCGCGCTGGCCGCGCTCGGCATGGCGCTGGGCCTCGTGCAGTTCCTGCTCGGCGGCCGTCACCTGGACGCGAAGAGCAGCGAGGTCCCGACCCCGCTGTCGCCCGCCGAGAAGGCGTCCACCCTGCGCAAGGGCCTGATCTGGCTGGCCGTCGCCGTGGTCTTCTACGGTCTGGTCGGCGGCACCGGCCACTTCACCCTGAACTGGGCGCTCATCCCGCTGACGCTGCTCGGCCTGATCGTGCCGATCCTGGTCATCACCCGCATCCTGCGCGACAAGGACCTGGACTCCGGCGAGCGCTCCAAGGTGTCGGCGTACATCTGGTTCTTCGTCGCCGCCGCCGTCTTCTGGATGATCTACGACCAGGGCGGCTCGACCCTGTCGCTCTTCGCCAGCGACAAGGCCGACAACACGGTCTTCGGCTGGGAGTTCCCGGTCTCCTGGTACCAGTCGGTCAACCCGGTCCTGATCATGGCGCTGGCGCCCGTCTTCGCCTGGCTGTGGCTGTGGCTGAACCGGCGTGGCAAGGAGCCGAGCACCATCGTGAAGTTCGCCTCCGGCCTGGTGCTGGTGGGTGCGTCCTTCTTCCTGTTCCTCGCCCCGCTGTCGATCGCGGAGGGCGGTCACAAGGCCGCGGCGATGTGGCTGGTCGCGATCTACTTCGTGCAGACCGTCGGTGAGCTGACCCTGTCGCCGGTGGGCCTGTCCGTGACGACGAAGATGGCACCGGCGAAGTACGCCTCGCAGATGATGGGCGTCTGGTTCCTCGCGGTCACCGCGGGTGACTCCGTCACCGCGCTGCTGTCCAACCCGGCCGTCGGCGGGATCAACCTCGACCGGACGGGCTTCGTGGCGCTGGAGGCGGCGCTGGCCGTGGTCGCGGGCTTCGCGGTGTACATGTACCGCAAGAAGGTCAGGGCCATGATGGGCGACGTCCGCTGACGCCGGTCATCTGATTCCGGCCGAGGGCCGCCGCACCCGGGGTGCGGCGGCCCTTCGTCATGGGTTGCGCGCCTCGGACCGGTCGGCTTCCGGGGCGAACCAGGGCGGGGCCGCGGACCTGCGGGCGGCGGGCAGCCGCAGACGGCTCGGCGGCCGGGCCGCGTGACCGGGGCGGCGCGGGTGCACCCGGTCGACCACGGCCAGTGCGGCCCGGAAGAGCGCCGCGGGGACGACCAGCAGGACGAGGATCCAGAACAGCGTCACGCCCCAGGGGCGGCCCACGCCCCAGGGGTGTTCGGCGAGCACCTTGCCGCCGTACTTCAGCGTCACGGTGTAGTCGCCGTGCGCGCCGGGCGCGAGCTCCACGGGCAGCTCGACACGGGCCTTGCCGCCGGGCCGGATCGTGCCCCGCCACCGCTGGTCCTGCCACTCGGGGGCGAACACGCCGTGCGCGGTGCCGACCTGGAAGACCGGGTCGCGCACGGGGGACGTGCCGACGTTGCCGACGGTGACCACGAGGGTCCGGGCGGGCGGAGAGCCGAACCAGGTGAGCAGACCGCCGGAGCCCCGCAGCCTCGTGTCCGCGAGCAGGGACAGCCGCCCCCCGGCCGCGTCCGCCGGCAGCGGTTCGACGGCGTGCCCGGCGACCTGGAGGGCCGCGTCGGCCTCGGCCGCCGCCCCCGTCACGGTCGCCACGTGCACCACGCAGGGGCACGGCACCGGCGGTTCGACGACGGGCAGCTCACGGCGGAAGCGCCCCTCGGCGTCGGTGGTGACGGCCCGGCCGTCGGCGTTGGCGCAGGAGTTGGTGCCGCCCGTCACCCCCCGCTTCGGCTCGGCCTGCCCGCACACGAGCAGCGTCAGCAGGGCACGGGGCCGCCAGCCGCTGCCGCTGACGGTGACGGAACCGCCCGCCCCGGCCTGGGACGCGGACAGTTCGACCACGGGCCGCTCCGCCGCCCCTGCGGGCCCGGCACCCGCCAGGACCAGCAGCAGCACGAGCAGAACCGGCAGTGACCCATACGTGGAACGGACGGCGGGCGGCATCGGCGGCTCCAGCGGTCGTTGCGCTCAGCGGTACACCTGCCGGCGAGGGTGTGCGGCGCTCAACGGCCCGCCCCTGCCTCCCGGTGACGCCGGGTCAGCCACAAGGCACCTGCCGCTCCGGCGAGCAGGACCGTGCCGCCGAGGGTACCGAGGGCGACGGCCGAGTCCGCGGGACCGGTCCGCGGTAGTCCGGCACCGCTGTCCGGGCCGGAGCCGCCGCCCTGGGCGGAGCCGGTGGTGCCCCCGCCGCCGGCGGCCGTGACGTCGAGGGTGAGGGACGGGCCCGGGTCGTTCGTCGGGGTGCACGTGGTCGTCGTGCCGAGCGCCTTGATGGTGAGCACAGCGGCCGTGAAGGTGACCTCGCCGCTCTTCTCCGGCGTGTACGTGCCGCTCAGGTCGCTGATCTTGATGGGGGTGTTGGCCGGGATCGCGGCGTCGTTGGCGGGGCCGGTCACCGACAGGGTGCCGCTGTCCGCGCCGCCCAGTGCGATGGTGGCGCTGGGCGTCATCGCGCCCTTGCCCAGTTCGACCGGGCTGGAGGAGACGCCCTTCTGCCAGGACATGGTGATCCGGTAGCCGTCGCCCTGCTTGACGCCCTTGATGTCGATGGGCGAGACGGCGCTCTTGTCGCCGATCGGGGTCTTGCACTGGTAGTTGACGTCGACGACCTCGGCCCGGGCGACGGGGGCGGCCATCCACACCGCCGAGCCGGCCAGGGCCGCGGCGGACGCGAGCACGGCGGTTCGTTTCCGGTACGACACGGTGCCGCTCCCCTTCCTGTTCCTGACGGCGCATCAGATAGGGCCGTCAAGGTACGCCCGGGGCCTTGAGGAAGGAAGACACAGCGCACGCCGGATCCACGGCGGCACGGTCACCCGTTCGGCCGCACGGCGGGCTCCCGCACCGGCCGGAAATCCGACAGCTGCGCACAGGAACAGACAGGTATGCACGAATCGCGCCGATGTGTCCGGAGTCAGAAAAGTGGACCCTGAAGGGCGAGATCTGCCCGATATCAGGCAGGTGCGCCCAGTTCCGCCCACACCGTCTTGCCGGAGACTCCCGGCGTACGGACGACCCCCCAGTCCAGGCACAGCCGCTGCACGATGAACATGCCATGACCGCCCGGGCGACCCGCGCGGTGCGGGGTGCGGGGGGCCGGCTGGCCGGTGCCCCGGTCCGCGACCTCGACGCGGATCACCTTGTTGTCGCAGGTGATGAGCAGCTCGTCCGGCCCCTCGGCGTGCAGGCAGGCGTTGGTGACCAGCTCGGAGACGACCAGCAGCACGTCCTCGGCGGCGGCCCGCTGATCGGCGGAGGCGGCGGGCAGCCAGCCCCACGCGTACAGCGCCTGGCGGGTGAAGTCGCGGGCCATCGGAACGACGCCGCTCTCGTCGCCGAAGCTCAGCCGGCGCACCTGCGGGCCGCCCGGCGGCGCCACGGCCCCGGGCGACGCACCCACGCCCTCGCCGGACGCACCGGCCGCCGCTACGCCGCCCTCGGACGCCCCGGAAGCGCCGCCGGGCTCCGACCCGCGGTCGCCCGGCGAGTAAGGCCGGGTGGTGCTCATCAGCGCTTCACCTCACCGATTCACCAGTTCACGATTCAAAAAGTCCATTGCACGGTCGGTCACGCAGCGCGCGGCGCGGCGGTTTCGCGGCACCCCCGCCACCCCGGCGACCGACAGGTTCAGGATGTCTCCTGCCCTGGCGGGCGAGTGGAACACCCATGTATTCCGCACGAATGACGTGACAGGGCCGACACACCGGTCACAGGGGGATGTCCGAGGCGCCGCGCACCGACACACCGCCGGTCAGCCCGACTCGTCGGCCAGGGCCACCTCGAGCGAGTCATGGACGCTGAAGACCGCATCCGCGCCCGTGATCTCGAATACGCGTGCCACCACCGGCTGCATGCCGGCGAGCGAGACGCCGCCACCGGCGGCCTCCGCCTTCAGCCGCGCCCCGAGGAGCACGTTGAGCCCCGTGGAGTCGCAGAACTCCAGGCGCGCGCAATCGATGACCAGGCGCTTGAATCCCTTGGCGAGGCAGTCCTCGAGTGGCTCACGCAACAGATCGGCGGTGTGGTGATCCAACTCACCCGCCGGGGTCACGACGGCACTAGAGCCCTCTTCCCGCACCTCCACCAGAAGCCGGCCAGACTGTGCGCTGCCGACCGTCCCGCGGTCCATGCCGTCTCTCTCTCCCGACGTCGAGGTGGTTGCTGACGCCCTCGAACACTACGCCTTCCCAGCACGCTTCGACACCCGAACAACTACACACAAACGGACATATGCCCACAGAACGCACTTGCGGTGGGCTCGGGAAAGCGGGTAGGCCTAGTAAGGACACGTACCCGACCACGGCCGGCTTTGGAGGCGCCGCACACCGCAGTGCACCTAACGGCTCCGGCAGCCATATGCCGAGAACGATGGAGGACATCATGTCACCCCGGCTCGACGCATCGCGTACCCAGAAAGCGACGTCGACACCCCCTCCGGAACATCTGGATCCCATCGAGCAGGACGAGATGCTCGTCACACAGGACGGTCTTCTCGCCGGACTTCCGGACATCCCCCCGTACGAGGAAGTCGACGCGGTCGACGCCCGGGCCCTGTCCAAGACCCTCTTCGAGCGTCTGGAGACGCTGGAGGAAGGGACCCACGAGTACTCGTACGTCCGCAACACGCTCGTCGAACTGAACCTCGCGCTGGTCAAGTTCGCGGCCTCCCGGTTCCGCTCCCGCAGCGAGCCGATGGAGGACATCATCCAGGTCGGCACCATCGGCCTGATCAAGGCGATCGACCGCTTCGAGCTGTCCCGCGGTGTGGAGTTCCCCACGTTCGCGATGCCGACGATCGTCGGCGAGATCAAGCGCTTCTTCCGCGACACCTCGTGGTCCGTGCGCGTTCCGCGGCGGCTCCAGGAGCTGCGGCTCGACCTGGCCAAGGCCGGTGACGAACTGGCCCAGAAGCTCGACCGCGCCCCCACGGTGGCCGAGCTGGCCGAACGCCTCGGTCTCTCCAACGACGAGGTCGTCGAGGGCATGGCCGCCTCGAACGCCTACACCGCCTCCTCGCTGGACGCCCAGCCGGAGGAGGACGACTCCGAGGGCGCGCTCGCGGACCGCATCGGCTACGAGGACCACGGACTCGAAGGCATCGAGTACGTCGAGTCCTTGAAGCCGCTGATAGCCGAACTGCCGCCGCGCGACCGCAAGATCCTGTCCCTGCGGTTCGTGGCCGGCATGACCCAGTCGGAGATCGGCGAAGAACTCGGCATCTCGCAGATGCACGTCTCGCGTCTGCTGTCGCGGACGCTGGTGCGGCTGCGCAAGGGGCTGACCGTCGAGGAGTGATCCTCGACCCCGGTGAACGTGTCCTTCGGGGGCGGGCCGCACGGCCCGCCCCCGGGCGCGTGTCCCGACGGCCTCCGGGAGGTTCCGGGGCGGCTCAGGAGTTGAGGAACAGCGCGGCCGTGGGGAGCAGCGGGGCCGTCAGGCTCAGCAGCCAGTAGGTGAGCGGAGCGAGCGTCGTGCTGCGCCGGAGCGGCTGGTTGGCGAGCCACCAGATCAGGCCGTACAGCGTGACGACGGGGATCACGATCACGAGCCAGAGGGCCATGCCGTCGTCCTCGGTCGGTTCCCGCGTGGTCAGGCCTGCCGCGGCGAGCGGCCCGTTCGCCGCGAAGTACCACAGCAGCCAGAACGGCACCACGCCCGGTATCCCCAGCAGCAGGTTCACCACGAGTGGTACTGACCAGTGCTTCGCCATCCGTCTCCGCCCTCCGGTGCTGCCCGCCGTCCGCCGGCGCACCACCGCGTGGTCACCTGTCCGGTGATCACACCACCCGCTGTCCGCGCCGCCACACCCCGCTGACCAGGGGGACGCCGGGGCGGTAGGCCAGGTGGACGTGGCTCGGGGCGTCGAGGAGCGTCAGATCGGCGTACGCGCCCGGGGTGAGGCGGCCGATGTCGGTGCGCCGCAGGGCCGCGGCGCCGCCCGCCGTGGCCGACCACAGCGCCTCGTCGGGCGTCATCCCCATGTCCCGTACCGCCAGGGCGACGCAGAACGGGACGGACGAGGTGAAGGACGAGCCGGGGTTGCAGTCCGTGGACAGCGCGACCGTGACACCGGCGTCCAGCAGCCGCCGGGCGTCCGGCCATGCGGCCCGTGTGGAGAACTCGGCACCGGGCAGCAGCGTCGCGACCGTACGGCTGTTCGCCAGGGCGTCCACGTCCGCGTCCGTGAGGTGGGTGCAGTGGTCGGCGCTGGCCGCGTCCAGTTCGACCGCGAGCTGCACGCCGGGGCCGTAGGAGAGCTGGTTGGCGTGGATGCGGGGATGCAGGCCCTTTGCCATGCCGGCGGTCAGGATCGCGCGGGCCTGGTCGCCGTCGAAGGCGCCCTTCTCGCAGAACACGTCGATCCAGCGGGCGTGCGGGGCGCAGGCGTCGAGCATCTCGCCGGTGACCAGGGCGACATAGCCGGCCGGGTCCTCGGCGTGGTCCGGCGGGACGATGTGCGCGCCGAGGTAGGTGACCTCGTCGGTGTGGGCGGCGGCGATGCGCAGGGCACGGGCCTCGTCCTCGACGGTCAGGCCGTAGCCGGACTTGGTCTCGAAGGTGGTGGTGCCCTGGCGGAGGGCTTCGGCGAGGTAACGGGTGACGTTGGCTTCGAGTTCCTCGTCGCCCGCCGCCCGGGTGGCCGCGACGGTGGTGCGGATGCCGCCCGCGCTGTAGGGGCGCCCGGACATGCGGGCGTTGAACTCCTGCGTCCGGTCGCCGGCGAAGACGAGGTGGGAGTGGGAGTCGACGAAGCCGGGCAGGACCGCCCGGCCGCCGGCGTCGACCCGATTGTCAGTGGCGGGTGCTTTCCTGTGATCACCGGTCCACGCGATGCGGTCGCCCTCGATGACGACGGCCGCGTCCTGGATCAGTCCGAGGGGGGATCCGTCACCGAGGGAGGGGTCGTTGGTGACCAGGCTTGCGATGTTCGTGATGAGCGTGCTTGCGGTGCTCGCGGAGTGGGCGGGGCTGACGGTCGTCGCGTTGCTCATGGCGTCCTTGGTGGCCTGGTCGGCGGTGGGGGCGGGTTCGCTGCCCGGTTTCTTCGGCTTCATCCGCGCAGGGCTGCGACGGCGTCCGCGAGGGCTTTCGGCACATCCGGTACGAGGGAGTGGACCCCGTCCCGTACGACGTGCCGTCCTGCCACGACCGTATGCGACACGTCCGCTGCCGACGCGGCGAATACGGCCGTCTCGGCCCCGAGCCGCGGAAGCGGCCCTGCCGTCCTGACCGAGTCGAGGGCGATGGTGGTGAAGTCGGCGAGCGCGCCGGCCTCCAGGGCGCCCGCGTCCTCCCAGCCGAGGGCCGCGTGGCCGTCGGCGGAGGCCGCCCGCAGCAGGGCCGCCGCCGTCCAGTGACCTCGGGTGCGGGTGCGCAGCCGCTCGTTGAGCTCCATGGCCCGCGCCTCTTCGAGCAGGTCGATCACGGCGTGGCTGTCGGAGCCGAGGGAGAGGGGTGAGCCTTCGTTCTGGAGGGCGACGGCCGGCCCGATGCCGTCGGCGAGGTCCCGCTCGGTGGTCGGGCACATGCAGGTGCCGGTGCCGCTGCCGCCGATGAGGGAGATGTCCTCGGCGGTGAGGTGGGTGTTGTGGACGCCGGTGGTGCGCGGTCCGAGGACGCCGTGCAGCGCGAGGAGCTGGGTCGGGGTGCAGCCGTGGACCTCCCGGCACGCCTCGTTCTCGGCAGTCTGCTCGGACAGGTGCACATGGAGCGGGGCCCGCCGCTCCCCGGCCCACCGTGCGACGGTCTCCAACTGCTCGGCGGGCACGGCCCGTACGGAGTGGATCGCCGCGCCGATCCGTGCGTGGTCCCGTTCCTTGAGAAGTGAAGAGCGTGCGGCCCAGGCCTCGGCGTCGCCGTCGGAGAAGCGGAGCTGGTGGGCGGTGGGCGGCTGCCCGAAGCCGGAGGAGAGATAGGCGGTGTCGAGGAGGGTGATGCGGATCCCGGCTTCGGCGGCGGCCGCGATGAGGGCCTCGCCCATGGCGTTGGGATCGGTGTAGGGGGTGCCGCCGACGGCGTGGTGGACGTAGTGGAACTCGCCGACGGCCGTGATGCCGGCCAGGGCCATCTCGGCGTACACGGCGCGGGCGAGGGCGTGGTAGCGGTCCGGGGTGAGCCGGGCGGCCGTGGCGTACATGACCTCGCGCCAGGTCCAGAAGGTTCCGGAGCCGACCTGGACGGTGCCGCGCAGGGCGCGGTGGAAGGCGTGGCTGTGCGCGTTGGCCAGGCCGGGCAGGGTGAGCCCGCGCAGGACCTCGGCGCCGGGCGGCGGGGCGGGGGTGCCGGTGCGGACGGCGGTGATGCGGCCGTCCGCGACCTCCAGGGCGACACCCGGCTCCACGTGAGCTCCGAGCCAGGCGTGCTCCAGCCAGTACGTCCGCGCGGCTGCTGTCGTCACCTGCACGCCAGTCCTTCCAGTACGTCGGCGAGTGCGAGTACCCCGGCCACGCAGTCGTCCTCGCTCGCGGACTCGGCCGGGGAGTGGGAGACGCCGGTGGGGTTGCGCACGAACAGCATGGCGGTCGGGATGCTCCCGGACAGGATCCCGGCGTCGTGTCCGGCGCCGGTGCCGAGGACGGGGACGGTGAGGCCGGTGTCCGTGCCGAGGATGCGGGCGAGTTCGTCGCGCAGGCCGTGGTCGAACTCGACGACGGGGGTGAAGGACTCGCGGACGACGTCGAGGTCGATGCCGTGCGCGTCCGCGTAGCTCCGGGCCGCTTTCTCGATGCCGCCGACCACGGTGTCGAGGCGCGTCTGGTCCTCGGCACGGGAGTCGAGCCAGCCGCGCACCAGGGAGGGGATGGCGTTGACGCCGTTGGGCTCGACGGCGATCTTGCCGAAGGTGGCGACCGCTCCGGCGAGTTCGGCCTCGCGCCGGGCGGCGAGGACGGTCTCGGCGTAGGACAGCATGGGGTCGCGCCGGTCGGCGAGGCGGGTGGTGCCGGCGTGGTTGGCCTCGCCGCGGAAGTCGAACCGCCACCGGCCGTGCGGCCAGATGGCGCTGGCGATGCCGACCCGGTCGCCGGACAGGTCCAGGGCCCGGCCCTGTTCGACGTGCAGTTCGACGAAGGCGCCGATGCGGGCGAGCCGTTCGGGGTCCGGCCCGAGGGCGTCGGGATCGTAGCCGGCCGCTTCCATGGCCCGGGGCAGTGTCACGCCGTCGCCGTCGGTGAGGCGGTGCGCCTGCTCGCGGGTGAGCTGCCCGGCGGTGAGCCGGGAACCGACGCAGGCGAGCCCGAACCGGGCGCCCTCCTCGTCGCCGAAGTTCACGATGCCGAAGGGGCGGGTGAAGCGGGCGTCCCTGCCGCGCAGTTCGTCCAGAGCGGCGAAGGCGGACACGACTCCGAGGGGCCCGTCGAAGGCGCCGCCGTCCGGCACGGAGTCCAGGTGCGAGCCGGTGACGACGGCGTCCCCCTCGACGGGGTCGCCCAGCCAGGCCCACTGGTTGCCGTTCCGGTCGACCTCGTGGGTGAGGCCCCGCGCGCGGGCCTGGTCCTCGAACCAGGCGCGGCAGTCGGCGTCGGCGTCCGTCCAGGCGAAGCGGCGGTAGCCACCGGACGCGGAGCTGCGGCCGACCGGCAGCAGCTCCGCCCACATGCTGTGGAAACTCACGCGCCGTCACCCTCGCGCATCGGGACGCGCACGCCCCGCTCCCCCGCCACCGACTCCGCGATGTCGTAGCCGGCGTCGACATGGCGGATGACGCCCATGCCGGGGTCGTTGGTGAGCACCCTGCGGATCTTCTCGCCCGCGAGCGGCGTGCCGTCGGCCACCGTCACCTGGCCGGCGTGGATCGACCGGCCCATGCCGACACCGCCGCCGTGGTGGATCGACACCCAGGACGCCCCGGAGGCGACGTTCACCATGGCGTTCAGCAGTGGCCAGTCGGCGATGGCGTCGGAGCCGTCGAGCATGGCCTCGGTCTCGCGGTAGGGGGACGCGACGGAACCGCAGTCGAGGTGGTCGCGGCCGATGACGACCGGCGCGGCCAGCTCCCCGCTCGCGACCATGTCGTTGAACCGCTCGCCGGCCTTGTCGCGCTCGCCGTAGCCGAGCCAGCAGATCCGGGCGGGCAGGCCCTGGAAGTGGACGCGTTCGCCGGCCATCTTGATCCAGCGGGCCAGGGACTCGTTCTCCGGGAAGAGGTCGAGGATCGCCTTGTCGGTCTTGGCGATGTCGGAGGCCTCGCCGGACAGGGCGGCCCAGCGGAAGGGGCCCTTGCCCTCGCAGAACAGGGGGCGGATGTAGGCGGGGACGAAGCCGGGGAAGGCGAAGGCCCGGTCGTATCCGGCGAGCTGGGCCTCGCCGCGGATGGAGTTGCCGTAGTCGAAGACCTCGGCGCCGGCGTCCATGAAGCCGACCATCGCCTCGACGTGCCGGGCCATGGACTCGCGGGCCCGGGTGGTGAAGCCGGCCGGGTCCTTGGCCGCGGCGTCGGCCATGTCCTCGAAGGCGGTGCCCAGCGGCAGGTAGGCCAGCGGGTCGTGGGCCGAGGTCTGGTCGGTCACGATGTCGATGGGGGCGCCCATGGCGAGGAGCTGCGGCACCAGCTCGGCCGCGTTGCCGAGGACGCCGATGGAGAGGGGGCGGCGGGCGTCACGCGCCTCGGTCGCCAGCCGGAGCGCGTGGTCCAGGGAGTCGGCCTTCACGTCGAGGTAGCGGTGCTCGATGCGCCGGTCGATGGCACGGGGGTCGCAGTCGATGCAGATCGCGACACCGTCGTTCATGGTCACGGCGAGCGGCTGGGCGCCGCCCATGCCGCCGAGGCCGGCGGTCAGGGTGATGGTCCCGGCCAGGGTGCCGCGGAACTTCTTCGCGGCGACGGCGGCGAAGGTCTCGTAGGTGCCCTGGAGGATGCCCTGGGTGCCGATGTAGATCCAGGAGCCGGCGGTCATCTGCCCGTACATGGTCAGGCCGAGCTGTTCGAGGCGACGGAACTCCTCCCAGTTGGCCCAGTCGCCGACGAGGTTGGAGTTGGCGATGAGGACGCGCGGGGCCCACTCGTGGGTCTGCATGACACCGACGGGGCGGCCGGACTGGACCAGCATGGTCTCGTCCTGCTTCAGCCCCTTCAGGGTGCGCACCATGGCGTCGAAGGAGCGCCAGTCGCGGGCGGCCTTGCCGGTGCCGCCGTAGACGACGAGCTTGTCGGGGTGCTCGGCGACCTCCGGGTCGAGGTTGTTCTGCAGCATCCGCAGGGCGGCTTCCTGCTGCCATCCCAGGGCGCTCGGTTCCGTGCCGCGCGGTGCTCGGACGGGGCGGGGTCCTGACATGGGCTGCCTCCTGGTGGGTGCTCCCGGCGGAATGTTGCTGACTCTATTCACATCCTGGCCTTATGAATAGGGCTAGTCAATACGCCTGAGGTGTCGGCGCGGCGGTGCGGTGGGTGTTTGGCTGGATGCATGGGCGCACACATCGAGGCGGACGACGCGGGCGACGACGGGGCCGGGCGGGCGGCCCGGCGGGACGAGGCGGTGCGGGCGGCCGTGGAGCAAGGACTGCTCGGGCCCGACAGCCCCATCGTCGGGCTGCTGGACGTCACCGGTATCCGGGAGTCGGCGGCGGAGCTGCGGGCGGCGTTCGCCGCGGTGGTGGCGCCGGGCACGCCCGTACTGCACGCCTTCGCGGTGAAGGCGACCCCGCTGGTGCCGGTGCTGCGGCTGCTGCGGGAGGAGGGGGTCGGCGCGGAGGTCGCGAGCCCCGGTGAGCTGGCCCTGGCGCGGGCGGCGGGCATGCCGGTGGAGACGACGGTGCTCGACTCGCCCGCGAAGACGCCGGCCGAGCTGCGCGAGGCGCTGTCGCTGGGCATCGCCGTCAACGCCGACAATCCGCAGGAGCTGGACCGCATCGACACCCTGATGCGGTCGGGGGCCGGCCGCTCCCCTCTCGGAATCCGGGTGAACCCGCAGGTCGGCGGCGGTTCCATCGAGGCGTTGTCCACGGCGACGGCCACCTCGAAGTTCGGCGTCGCGCTGCGCGACGAGGGGGCCCGGGAATGGGTCGTCCAGGCGTATCTGGACCGGCCGTGGCTGACCCGCCTGCACGCTCACACCGGCTCCCAGGGCGTCCCGCTCACCCTGATGGCACGGGGCGTGGCGGAGACGTACGCGCTGGCGGAGGAGATCAACCGGCGGGCCGGGCGGCGTCAGGTCGACACGCTCGACATCGGCGGCGGCCTGCCGGTGAACTTCGCGTCGGACGCGACGACCCCGACGTACGCGCAGTACGCGCGGCTGCTGGCCCGGGAGGTACCGGGGCTGCTCGACGGGCGGTACCGACTGGTCACCGAGTTCGGGCGGTCGCTGCTGGCGAAGCACGGGACGGTGGTGGCGCGCGTCGAGTACACGAAGACCTCCGGCGGGCGGGCCGTGGCGGTGACGCATGCCGGGGTGCAGGTGGCCGCGCGGACGGTGTACGTGCCGGGAAGCTGGCCGTTGCGCATCGGCGCGTACGACGCGAAGGGGCGGCCGAAGGAGGGGCCGGCGGTGGTGCAGGACGTCGCGGGGCCGGCCTGTTTCGCGGGAGACCTGCTGGCCGAGGGGCGGTCCATGCCGTTGCTGGAACAGGGGGACTACGCGGTGGCGCTGGACACCGGGGCGTACTACTTCGCGCACCACTACGGCTACAACTCGCTGGTGCGGCCCGGGGTGTACGGGTTCGGGCCGGGCGGTCGCTTCGCGGTGGTGCGCCGGGCGCAGACCGTGGAGGAGGTCGTCGCCGAGTCGGGCGGGGCGCAGGTGGACGCGTTGACGCGAGCGGGGTGGAGGGTTCCGTAGGACCCCGGCCGCGGGCGCGGCGTGGCGCGGCGCGGCGTTCCCCGCGCCCCTGGGTGGGCCAACCACTGCCGATCACGCCGGCGCAGGGGGTTGGGCCCGGCCGCCGGCCCCGGGAGCGTCGCGGCTTGTCGCGCCCACGCGGCGGGGCCGCACATCGCACGGCCCCGCGCCCCGGAAACGGCCGTCACACCAACGCCGGTGACTTCCTCCGCGCGCCTCCCGGGGCCGCGTCGCCCGCCGCGATGCCCGTGCTGCGGTACGCGCGCACCTGCTTGCCGGCCGGATGGGCCGCTCCCCCGCGCAGCCAGTCCACGCGGACCCACAGCAGCGCTTCACCGGCCTGCTCCCGGCGGCCCAGCCAGGCCGACTTCAGCCACAGGCCCGCCCCGCAGCCGGCCAGCAGCATGCCCCCGGCGGCCGGGGCCGCGAACGCGCTGCCGAGGGCGGCGAGGAAGGCGAGCAGGAGCCACCAGCGGTGTCCTCGGCGCCAGTTGCGTACCGTGACGGCGCGGTCCTGGAGTACGTCGTGCTTGCCGGCCCGGGACGCCGAGGCGGCCAGGGCCACGTAGCGCTTGCGGCGAGTGCAGGCCGCGACGGCCGTCGCCACGACGAAGAGGGCCGCTCCGGCCAGGACGCCGATGCGGCGTCCGGTCAGGCCCGGCGCCGCCAGGCCGATGCCCGCCGCGAGTACGCCCAGCCACCACAGCGGGGCCGCCCCCGCCCGTACGACGACGGCCACCCGGGCCAGTCCCTGTCCTCCGCGCGTCACGTCCAGCCTCCGTCCGGTCTTCGAAGCCTCGGGGAGACGTACGGTAGCGACGCCACGTGAGACGAGTCTTAAAATCCGCATGTGCCGTCAGTCGACGAACAGGCCCCGCGCCGCCGCCTTCGTGTCGAACTCCTCCAGGCGCGACTGGGCCTGGGGCAGGTCGTCGCACATGGCCTCCAGCAGGACCCGGCCGAGCAGCATCGGCGCGCAGGCCGTGTCGAAGGCGAGGCCGGTGCCGACCGCGGCGGGCAGCAGCAGGTCGGACACCTTGGCGACGGGTGCGAACGCGGAGTCGGCGACCGTGACGACGGTCAGCCCGGCCTCCTTGGCGTAGGCGAGGGTGTCGACGACCTCGCGCGGGTGCCGGGGCAGCGCGAAACAGAGCAGTGCGCTCGCGCCGGCCCGGACGGCGGCGTCGATGCGGTCCTGGAGCATCGTGCCGCCCTCGCCGAGCAGCCGTACGTCGGGGTGGACCTTGGCGGCGAAGTAGGCGAAGCCGTGCGCCTGTGCGGCGGCCGCCCGCAGGCCGAGGACGAGCAGCGGGCGGGAGGCCGCGAGGATCTGCCCCGCGCGCTGGACGGGCGCGGGATCGGCCAGTGCCTCCGCCAGGTGCCGCAGGTTCTCGATCTCGGCCTCGACGGCCTGCTGGTACTCGTTGTGCGCCCCGGCCTCGGCGGCGGGTTCGGCCGGGGCGACCTCGCGCAGATGGCGGCGCAGGGCGGGGTAGCCGTCGAAGCCGAGGGCGACGGCGAAGCGGGTCACGGAGGGCTGGCTGACCCCGGCCAGCTCGGCGAGCTCCACACTCGACAGGAACGGCACCTCGGCCGCGCGCCGCACCATGCTGTGTGCGATGCGCCGCTGGGTCGGCGTCAGCCGGTGGCCCTCGAAGAGCGCCTGGAGCCGCGCGGCAGGGCTGTCGGTCACGCTCATGACGTGCTCCCCCTCGCCTATTCAGTAGCTGAGGATTCTGCATGAGCATATGCAGAGCGGCAAGCCGGCAGGTAGGCCGTGCCGGCCCCGGAAGCCGTCAGGCCTCGTCCCCGCCGCACCGGTCAGGCGCCGGTCCCCGCGATCAGAAGCGGCCGGCCATCCCCGGGACGCCCGGCGGTGTCGGGAGCGGCAGCCGATTGGGGATGCGGCGTTCGTCCGCGGCCGGAGCGGCCTTGCAGGTCACGTCCTTCGCGGGAAGTTTGCCGGTGGTCAGGTAGGTGGTGGCCGTCTTGTCGGCGCACGACTTGTTGCCGTAGATGCCGTGTCCGACACCTCCGGCGACCGTGACCATCTTCGAGCCCTTCATGGCGCGGCGCAGGCCCTGGCCGCTGGTCAGCGGCGTCTGGGAATCCCACTCGTTCTGGAGGATCAGCGCGCCGACCTTGTTGGCGATCCTGGTGGCGGGCTCGCTGCCGGTCTTCTTCCAGAAGGCGCAGGGCTTGATGTGGGAGGCGAAGTCGCCGTACAGCGGGTACCTGGCCTTGTCCCGGATCGCGTCCTTGCGGTACTGCTCCGGATCACGCGGCCAGGCGCGGGTGTCGGCGCAGACGACGGCCCAGAAGCCGGCGTCGCCGTTGTCCTCGGGCACGGTCCGGCCGAAGGACGGCGGAACGGGCTCGGGCGTCCTGAGTTCCCGGTCGGCGGACCGGGGAGCTCCGTCGGCGGCCTTCTTCAATGCGGCGACCGCTTCGGCGGCGTCGCGTGTGCCGAAGAACATGCCCCGGAAGCCTCCGCGGATGTCGTCGCCGCTCAGCAGCGTGCCGTCGAGGTCGATCGGCTTGCGGTCGGCCTGGGCGACCAGGCCGTAGAAGGTCCCCCGGACCGCCTCGGGAGTCCGGCCCAGCTTGTAGGTGGCATGCCGCGCGGCGGTCCACTCGGCCCATCGGGTGAAGGCGGGCTCGGCGCCCTCCGCCCAGACCTGGATCATCCCGCGCCAGATGCGGGCCGGGTCGACGGCGCTGTCCAGCACGAAACGGTCGGAGCGCCTGGGGAACATCTGCGTGTACACGGCGCCGAGGTAGGTGCCGTAGGAGTATCCGAGGTAGGAGATCTTCTTCTCGCCCAGCACCGCGCGGATGACGTCCATGTCCCGGGCGGTGTTGCGGGTGGTGACGTGGCGCAGCTTGTCACCCTGCTTCCTGTCGCACTTCTCCGCGACGGTCCGGGCCCACTTCACGTCCTTGGTGAACGTCTCGGCTCTGTACGGCCGTTCCCAGTTCCGTTCGTCGGCCGTCAGGCCACAGCCGACGGGGGAACTCCGGCCGATGCCGCGCGGGTCGAAGCCGATGAGGTCGTACTTGTTCTTCACGGCCTTGGGAAGCTCGTCGGCCATGTACTGCGGCATGTCGACGCCCGGTCCGCCCGGGCCACCCGGGTTGAGCAGAAGCACACCGCGCCGTTCCCTCTTGGTGCTCGTCTTCATCCTGGATATCGCGAGGTCGAGCTTCTTGGCGCCCGGTCTGCCGTAGTCGAGCGGCACTTTGATCGTGGCGCACTGCAAAGAGGCGGGCAGTTCCCTGTCGCAGCGGTGCCAGGCCGGTTTCTGCTGGAGGTAAGGGCGCAGGGGATTCTCCGCGGCGGCCGCGGTGGCAGGGGTCAGCACGGGGACCAAGGGGGTGACGGCGCCGACCGCGAGTACGAGGGCTATTCGGCTGTTGCGCAAGGGAGTTGGGTCCTTGAGTCGATGCGTGGGGGACGCATCCACCCTGCCGCGCGCATGACGCGGATTGATCCCTCCACAGGGCCGTGTTCCTCTCCCACTGCGGGAGTACCGGGAGTTGGGGCGGATAGTGCTGGAGTCGGACAACCGCGACCGGCTGTTCGCCGTCTGTCCGAGATGGGGTTCTGCAAGGGAGTTGCTTCAGCGGGGTGACCGGTAGCCCCCCACGGAACCGGGGGGCTAACCCCAGTGCGCCCGGCGTCGCCGCTTTCTACCGTGGACGGCATGACGGGAATGGACGCGCGGGACACCGACCTCAAGAGGGAACTGGACGCCACCCTGCACGCACGCAGGGATCTGGGCGAGGAGTACGAGTCGGCGCTGGTCGACTCGTTCCTGGAGAAGGTCGACCAGCGGATCGACGGCGCGGTGGAGCGCCGGGTGCGCCGGCAGCTCGCCGAGCAGCAGATGCAGACGGCCCGGGACTCCCGGTCCCCGAAGGTCACGGACTCGTGGGGCGAGCGGTTCGGCTTCGGGATCGTCTCCCTGGTCCTCGCGGTGCCGCTGTCGGCGATCGGCGCGGGCACGGCCCGTCTGCCCGGACTGCTCGTAGCCTGGGCGGGCATCGTCGGCGTCAACGTCGTCCAGGCGCTCCGCACCAACCCGAACCTCTTCGGGCACCGCCGCAGGTCCTCCCAGGACAGTGACTGGGAGGACTGAGCGCGCACACGCCGTTCAGACCTGCCGCGTCGGCAGCGCGACGATCTGCCGCAGGTTGACCCGCCGCGGCCGGCTCGTCGCGTAGGCCACCAGGTCGGCCAGCTCCTCCGCGGACAGAGCGCCCACCACGTCGAACATGTCTTCCACCTGCCGGGAGAGTTCGGCGTCGGAGATGTGGGTGCGCAGCTCGCTCTCGACGAAGCCGGGCTCGATGTTGGTCATCCGGACGTCCCGCGGCCCGAACTCCTTGCGCAGGGCTTCCGACAGGTAGGTGACGGCCGCCTTGGTCGCGCCGTACACCGCGTAGTTCGGGAAACTGACGTGCGCGGCGACGGACGAGATGTTCACGACGTCGGCGGTACGGCCGTCCGCTGCGGCGCTCACCAGGTCGCCGGTGAAGGCTCCGGTCACCCGCAGCACCCCGGCGACGTTGGTGTCGAGCATCCGCTGCCACTCGTCGGCGCGCCGGGCGTCCACGGGGTGGGGCAGCATGACGCCGGCGCAGTTCACGACCAGGTCGACGGTCCCGTACTCCGCGTGGACGCGGTCGGCCGCTTCGGCCACGGACGTCTCGTCGGTGACGTCCGCGGCGACGGCCAGGGCCTGCCCGCCCTCGGCCCGGATCTTTCCGGCGATCGCCGTCAGCCGGTCCGCCCGCCGGGCCAGCAGGGCCACCCGGGCCCCGTGCGCGGCCAGCAGCACGGCGACGGCCTCGCCGATCCCGCTCGCGGCTCCGGTGACGACGGCGGTACGGCCGGCCAGGTTGTCGTACGACATGGGGTACTCCCTGTGTGGCGGCCGGGGCGTGTCCCCGGCCTCGGCCACCACCCTCGGCGGCTCCGGCCGCGCCACCCAGGGCTGCGCTCATCCTGGGTCCGGCAGTACCAGGTTCGCCGGGCCCGGGCGGCCTAGGCTCGTACCCATGGACGGAGAACTGGGAGACTTCCTGCGCTCGCGCCGCGCCCGGATCCGGCCGGAAGAGGTGGGGCTGCCCTCGTACGGCCGCCGCCGCGTCCCGGGTCTGCGCCGCGAGGAGGTGGCGCAGCTGGCCGGGGTGAGCGTCGACTACTACGTCCGCCTCGAACAGGGCAGGGGGCCCGGGGACCCCGGCCGGACCAAGTCCGGGGGCGTCTCGGACGCCGTGCTGGACGCGATCGCCCGGGTGCTGCGGCTGGACGATGCCGAGCACGCGTATCTGCGGGCGGTGGCACGGCCGCGCCGGCAGGACGGGCCCGGATCCGCCGCGTCCCGGGTCCGCCCGGGTGTCCGGCTGCTCCTGGACGGCATGGACCGCAACCCCGCCTACGTTCTGGACCACCGCATGGAGGTCCTCGCCTGGAACGACCTCGCCGACGCCGTGCTCGGCTTCAGCGGCCCGGGCGACCTCAGCCTGCCGCGCCGGCTCTTCCTCGACCCCGCCTCGCGCGCGCTCTATCCGGACTGGTCCGCGATCGCCGCCCAGACGGTCGCGCACCTGCGCCTCCAGGCGGGCCACCATCCCGGGGACCCCGTCACGGGCGAACTCGTCGCCGGACTCACCCGCGCCAGCGAGGAGTTCCGGTGCCTGTGGGCCGACCACCTGGTCAAGCCCTGCGACCACGGCGTGAAGCTCCTGCGCCACCCGGTCGCGGGCCTGCTGACCCTCCCCTACGAGACCCTCACGATCCCGGCGGCCCCGGACCAGACGATCGTGGCCTACACGCCCGAGCCGGGCTCGGAGACGGCGGAGCGCCTGGCGCTGCTGGGGAGCTGGTCCTCAGCCGTCCCCGAAGCCCCGGAACGTGCCTGAGGGGTCCGCGGCGTCGGCGTACTCCGCGAAGTCCATGTTGGCGATGCTCAGGTTGGCGGACATCTCCGGGTACCAGCGGACCGGGACCCGGAAGGTCCGCCCCGGCTCCGTGAAGAGGTCGACGGCCAGGAGCGGGTGCTCCGGTCCGGCCAGGGCCGTCGCGTCGGCGAGGAAGACCTCGCAGATCCGCTCGTCCTCCCCGGCGGCCGACTCCTCGGCGAGCAGTGCCTGAATGCCGGCGCCTGCGAACCGGGGATCGCTGACGCGGGTGGCGCACGGATGCTCGTCGGCCCCGTCGAGAGCGGCGCACAGCGCATCCCACGCCTCGTCGTCGCCGAAGTCGGTGCGCAGCACGAGCGTGGTCAGGTCGTGGGGCTGAGGCAGTGGCATGCGGGGATCCTGCCATCCGCCACCGACAACCCGGCAGCCGGAGGATCGGGAAGAAGAATGCGCGGGGACCGCCGCACCCCCGTGACCGGGGGGCGGGACGACGGCGGTCCCCGCGAAGGACGCGGGCCCGGTCAGGGCCGGGCGTGCGCGTCCATGGCGTCCGTGGAGGTCCGGGAGCCGCTCCGGAGGTCCTGTGACGCCGTTCGGCGCCGGCCGGGGCGGGGAGCCGCTCCCGCCCTGCCGACATCCACCAATGTGCAGGACGCGTGTTAAGCGGGTGCTGCGCGAACGTGACACCCGCGTACCGGTTCCGCGGCGTCCGCGAAGATCACGGACGCCGCAAGTTCACCCGGTTCACGGGCGGTTCACCGCAGGTTGGCCGTCACTTACCCGTGCGGGCGAGGAAGGACAGCAGGTCCTGCCGGCTGACCACACCGGTCGGCTTGCCCTCGACGAGGACGATCGCCGCGTCCGCCTTGCCCAGCACGGCCATCAGGTCGGCGACGGGTTCGCCGGAGCCGACCTGGGGCAGCGGGCCGGACATGTGCTTCTCCAGCGGGTCCTCCAGCGAGGCGCTCTTGCTGAACAGCGCGTCCAGCAGCTCGCGTTCGACGACGGAGCCGACGACCTCGGCCGCCATCACGTCGGGGTGGCCGGCGCCCGGCTTGACCACCGGCATCTGCGAGACGCCGTACTCGCGCAGCACGTCGATGGCCTGACCGACCGTCTCCTCCGGGTGCATGTGCACGAGGGAGGGCATGCGGTCGCCCTCCTTGTCGGCGAGGACGTCAGCGACGCGGGCGCTCGGGCCCGTGTCCTCCAGAAAGCCGTAGTCGGCCATCCACTCGTCGTTGAAGATCTTGCTGAGGTAGCCGCGGCCGCTGTCCGGCAGCAGCACCACCACGACGTCGTCCTCGCCGAGCCGCGCGGCGACCTCCAGCGCGGCCACGACGGCCATGCCGCAGGAGCCGCCGACCAGCAGGCCCTCCTCCTTGGCCAGGCGGCGGGTCATCTGGAAGGAGTCCTTGTCGGACACGGCGACGATCTCGTCCGCGACGGTCCGGTCGTAGGCGGTCGGCCAGAAGTCCTCGCCGACGCCCTCGACGAGGTAGGGCCGGCCGGAGCCGCCGGAGTAGACCGAGCCCTCGGGGTCCGCGCCGATGACCTTCACCTTGCCGTCACTGGCCTCCTTGAGGTAGCGCCCGGTCCCGGAGATGGTGCCGCCGGTACCCACGCCCGTCACGAAGTGGGTGATCTTCCCCTCCGTCTGCTCCCACAGCTCGGGGCCGGTCGAGTGGTAGTGGGAGAGCGGGTTGTTGGGGTTGGAGTACTGGTCGGGCTTCCAGGCTCCGGGCGTCTCACGGACCAGCCGGTCGGAGACGTTGTAGTAGGAGTCCGGGTGCTCGGGGTCGACGGCGGTCGGGCACACCACGACCTCGGCGCCGTACGCGCGCAGCACGTTGATCTTGTCCGTGCTCACCTTGTCGGGGCACACGAAGATGCACTTGTACCCCTTCTGCTGAGCGACGATGGCGAGCCCGACGCCGGTGTTGCCGCTGGTCGGCTCGACGATCGTGCCGCCGGGCTTGAGGGCGCCGCTCTCCTCCGCGGCCTCGATCATGCGCAGGGCGATGCGGTCCTTCACCGAGCCGCCGGGGTTGAAGTACTCCACCTTGGCCAGGACGGTCGCCCTGATGCCCTTGGTCACGCTGTTGAGCTTCACCAGCGGGGTGTTGCCGACGAGGCTGATCATCGAGTCGTGAAATTGCACCGTTGTCTCCGGATGCCGCAAAAGTTTCGGTCGTAGTGGTGCCGCCAGCCTATGACTTCGCCGTCGCCCGTGACGGTCGTTCACTCCCCGTTGAGATTGGGCGACGGGCTGTACGGGGCAAGCACTGGGTGTACGGGTTCGAGGAGGTGGCGGCGACGCATGACGAGCATGTCGAGGGCGAGGGTGGCCCGGCGGATCGCGGCCGGCGCGGCTTATGGCGGCGGCGGGATCGGTCTGGCCGGAGCGGCCACCGTGGGGCTGGTGCTGGCGGAGGTGCAGCTGGCGCGGCGCCGGGTGAGCAACGGCACGTCACCGCACGTGCCGCACGCGGACGGGCTGTACGGCCGGCTGTACGCCGGTCCGGCCGAGGCACCGCTGAGGCTGACGATGCTGGGCGACTCCACGGCCGCGGGCCAGGGCGTGCACCGCGGCGGGCAGACGCCGGGGGCGCTTCTGGCGTCGGGGCTCGCGGCGCTGGCCGAGCGCCCGGTGGAGCTGCGCACGGTGGCGACGCCGGGGGCCTGCTCGGACGACCTGGACCGGCAGGTGGCCCTGGTGCTGGCCGACCCCGATCCCGTGCCCGACATCTGCGTGATCATGGTCGGCGCGAACGACGTCACCCACCGCATGCCCCCGACGCGCTCGGTCCGCCATCTGGCCTCGGCGGTTCGCCGGCTGCGCACGGCCGGTGCGGAGGTCGTGGTCGGCACCTGCCCCGACCTAGGCACGATCGAGCCGGTGCGGCAGCCCTTGCGCTGGCTGGCCCGGCGGGCCTCACGCCAGCTGGCGGCCGCCCAGACGATCGGAGTCGTCGAACAGGGCGGCCGCACCGTGTCGCTGGGCGACCTGCTGGGACCCGAGTTCGCCGAGAACCCGCGCGAACTGTTCGGCCCGGACAGCTACCACCCCTCCGCCGAGGGCTACGCGACGGCGGCGATGGCGGTCCTGCCGACCGTCTGCGCGTCCCTGGGCCTGTGGCCCGCGGATGAGGAGCGTCCGGACGCCTCCCGCCGCGAGGGCTTCCTGCCGGTGGCGCGGGCGGCGGCGGAGGCCGCCTCGGAGGCGGGCACGGAGGTCGCGGCGGCGATGCCGAGCGGGCCGCGCGGACCGTGGGCGC
Source organism: Streptomyces sp. SID5643 (assembly GCF_009872555.1). Lineage (NCBI taxonomy): Bacteria > Bacillati > Actinomycetota > Actinomycetes > Kitasatosporales > Streptomycetaceae > Streptomyces > Streptomyces sp. SID5643. The sequence goes on along the minus strand of NZ_WWIC01000075.1, from coordinate 35,229 downwards.
TGCTGAAGCGAAGGCGGCGCCGGCGGGTACCCGAGCAGGAGCCGGCACCGGCCACACCGTCGAACTGACCCGACCTGCCGGACAGGGAAAAGCAAGCGCTTAGAAAACTGCGGCCAGGGTCACACCGCGACACCAGTGACCCAGCCCATACGTACGGGTAACTTCCCAGACAGCCCAAGCAGACCACCCGGTACGTCAATGGAGCCGTGATGCCCGAAGCCGTGATCGTCTCAGCCGCCCGCTCCCCCATCGGCCGCGCCGTCAAGGGCTCCCTCAAGGACCTCCGCCCGGACGACCTGACCGCCACGATCGTCCAGGCCGCCCTGGCCAAGGTCCCCGAGCTGGACCCGAAGGACATCGACGACCTGATGCTCGGCTGCGGCCTGCCCGGCGGCGAGCAGGGCCACAACCTCGGCCGGATCGTCGCCGTGCAGATGGGCATGGACCACCTGCCGGGCTGCACCATCACCCGGTACTGCTCCTCCTCCCTGCAGACCTCCCGCATGGCCCTGCACGCCATCAAGGCCGGCGAGGGCGACGTGTTCATCTCCGCGGGCGTGGAGACCGTCTCCCGCTACGCCAAGGGCAGCTCCGACGGCCTGCCCGACACGCACAACCCGCTCTTCGCCGACGCCGAGGCGCGCACGGTCGCGACCGCCCAGTCCGAGGGCTCGACCTGGCACGACCCGCGCGAGGACGGCCTGCTGCCCGACCCGTACATCGCGATGGGCCAGACCGCCGAGAACCTGGCCCGCGCCAAGGGCGTCACCCGCCAGGACATGGACGAGTTCGGTGTCCGCTCGCAGAACCTCGCCGAAGAGGCCATCAAGAACGGCTTCTGGGAGCGCGAGATCACCCCGGTGACCCTCCCCGACGGCACGGTCGTCTCCAAGGACGACGGCCCCCGCGCCGGCGTCACCCTGGAGGGGGTGCAGGGCCTCAAGCCGGTCTTCCGCCCCGACGGCATGGTCACCGCCGCCAACTGCTGCCCGCTGAACGACGGCGCCGCGGCCCTCGTGATCATGTCCGACACCAAGGCCCGCGAGCTCGGCCTCACCCCGCTCGCCCGGATCGTGTCGACCGGCGTCTCCGGCCTGTCGCCCGAGATCATGGGCCTCGGCCCCGTGGAGGCCAGCAAGCAGGCCCTGCGGCGCGCCGGGCTGACCATCGACGACATCGACCTGGTCGAGATCAACGAGGCGTTCGCCGCCCAGGTGATCCCCTCCTACCGTGACCTGGGCATCCCGTTGGAGAAGCTGAACGTCAACGGCGGCGCCATCGCCGTCGGCCACCCCTTCGGCATGACCGGCGCCCGCATCACCACCACGCTGATCAACTCCCTCCAGTTCCACGACAAGCAGTTCGGCCTGGAGACGATGTGCGTCGGCGGCGGCCAGGGCATGGCCATGGTCATCGAGCGCCTCAGCTGAGCGGCGCACCGTAGCCGCTATAGCACCCGCTGTGAGCCCACGGCCCAGAACCCTGGAAACACCAGGGTTCTGGGCCGTTTTGTGATCCAATCTCCCCCAGGATGTGACCTATCTCCCTCCGCCAGGGGAGAACCCCAGGTCACAGCAGCCCCACCCCCTCCCCCGGCACCGAAGCCCTGTCCGTTTCGTGACCTTACGCACTGACAGCTGGTTAGTCCGCCCTTCAAGCTGATGTAGGAAGTCGGGGGTCGACTTTGAACCGGGAGTACGTCAGTGAGCGCCATGCCGATCGCGTTGCTGGTCACCACGGCCGCCACGGGCGCCGTGGGCGTCGCCGTCCTGCGCACCGTCCTGAAGCTGCGCCGACAGGTCGCGGCCCTGCACACCGCGCTGGCCGAGAGCCGCGCCGCCACCACCCGTGCGCTGCTGCCCGCCGCTCGTACCACTGCCGACACCGATGAGATACGTGCCGCCGTGGCCGCCGCGCTCGCCGAGGAGCGGGAGCGGGAGCTGGCCGAGGCGCGGGCGTTCTGGGCCGCCCAGGAGGCTCGTGACGCCTCCGACGCGCCCTCCCTGCTGGGCCTGCCCGAGGTCGATCTGTTCCTGCCCCGGCAGGCCGATTTCGCGGGTCTGGAGCCGGTGTCCGAGCCCGGGGCGGAGGCCGAGGAGCCGGCCGCCGAGTCCCCGGAGCTGGCCGCGGCCCGCCGCCGCCACCCCTCCCACCCGGACTTCGTGCCGACGCAGTCGCCGGTCGTCAACGACCACGAGCGCACCGTCGCCACCCTGGAGGAGCTGGCCTCGTCCCGCGTCGAGCTGACGGACGTCCGCCCCGGCCCGCTGGGCACCCTGGACGTCTACGTGTTCGCCGACGGCACGACCCTGTGCATGACCCCGGGCCACCGCGAGACGGCCGAACACCTCGCCGCGGCCCTGCGCACGGGCAAGACCCCGGTCCTCCTGGGCGGCTCCGGCATCTCCGGCGCCTACACCCTGACGTTCGAGTGCGGCGAGGAGAACGTGTACATCCTGGCGGACCGAGTGATCGCGTCCCTCTAGTCAGGCGCGGGGAACTGCGCGAGCGACCACACCCGACCCGCACCCGCACACGTCCCTCAGACCCCCGCCCGCTTCTGCGCTTCCTCCACCAGGCGCACCGCGTCATCGACGTCGGAGTCGGTGGGAATCACCACCGCCAGATCATGTCCGGCCACGGTGATCTGATCTGCCGCTGCAAACATCCCCGCATCCGGCATCTCCCGAGGCTCCACGCCTTCGAGGACCTGCGCCCTCCGGGCCAGCTCCCTGGCCAGCTCCAAAGCCTCAGCGGCAGCGCTCCGCTGCAACCGGCTCTGGGGCGCGGCCCTCAATCGATCGGCGAAATGCTCCACCGCACGGGTCAGAGGCGTCGTATCAACCACGCCGCGAGCGTACGCGTCGCACCGGGACTGTTGCCAACGGGCGAACACTCAGGCACGGTGACCTGAAGGACCGGCTTACATCCCAGCGTCCGGAGGCGCCGATGTCCCAAGTCTTCTCCGAAGAGACCCATCGCAACATGCTCGCCCGCATCCCGCACTGCACCGGTCGTGAGATCTCCGACTGGTTGCGCACCGTCGAGGACGGCCCGTCGCTCTTCCGCTTCGAGGAAAAAGTCAGCTGGCTCCGGCACGAACACAACCTCGCGTACGGCCACGCCAAGGCGATCATCCACGAGTACGACCTGAGGAGGGCCGCGCGCAAACTGCTCTAGGCGCGCACCGCTCCGGGCCCGTGCGCCTGGACGACGAAGGGCCCCGGCCGGAGCCGGGGCCCTTCGCGCTACGACCGTCGGAAACTAGTCGTTGCTGTTGAGGATCGAGATGAGCCTCAGGAACTCCAGGTAGATCCACACCAGCGTCAGCGTGAGGCCGAAGGCCGCGAGCCAGGCCTCCTCGCGCGGGGCGCCGTAGGCGACGCCGTCCTCGACCTGCTTGAAGTCCAGGGCGAGGAAGCAGGCGCCGAGGATGATGCCGATGACGCCGAAGACGACGCCGAGCGCACCACTGCGGAAGCCGAGGCCGTCACCGCCGCCGAACACCGCGAACAGCAGGTTCACGGTCATCAGCAGGATGAAGCCGAGCGCGGCCGCCATCACGAAGCCGTAGAAGCGGCGGTTGACGCGGATCCAGCCGGCCTTGTAGGCGATCAGCACACCGGCGAAGACCGCCATGGTGCCGATCACGGCCTGCATGGCCGCGCCGTCGGCGATGCGGTTGTCGACGATGTTGGAGATGACGCCGAGGAAGACACCCTCGAAGGCGGCGTACGTCAGGATCAGCGCGGGCGAGGCCTTGCGCTTGAAGGACTGCACGAACGCCAGGACCATGCCGATCAGCGCGGCACCGATGCCGATGCCGTAGCTGCGGCTGATGTTGGCGTCGTCGACCGGCAGCAGCGCCCAGGAGAGCGCCGCGGTGACGATGAGCACACCGAGCGTGCTCGCCGTGCGCAGGACGACGTCGTCGATGGTCATCCGGCCGGTGGTGGCCGGTGCCTGCGGCGGCGCGCCGTACTGCTGGTCCTGCTGGGCGTAAGGGTTCTGCGCGTACGGGTTCTGCGCGTACGGGTTGCCCGTCGGCTGGGCGTACGGGTTGCCCTGCGTGGCGACAGCGGGACCCCCGGCCTGCGGCGCGGTGTTGAAGCCCGCGTAGCCGTTGTCGCGGCTGAACCCCCGTCGCGAGAAGACCGGGTTTCTGCTCCTCATTTCACTCCTCCATGGCCACCAGGCGTGGCCTTGGCTCAAGAGTAATAGGTAGGCAAAGGAATGACCCTACTGCTTGGGGAGGATCTTTCCCTCGTCATGCTGCGCAACACGCTACGTGGCTTCGTGATTCCCCTCACCGGAGGGGGTCATTCACCGGCTGGCCCGAAGGGGAAGCCCGTGTACGCCTCCGCCAGGTCCGTCTCGGCGGCGCGGGAGGAGGCGATCCGCTCCAGCCGGGCGAGCTGGAGCCGGTCCTCGAAGGCCGTCGCGCCGGGCGCGCGGTGCAGCAGCGTCGTCATGTCGTAGGAGAACCGCTCGGCCTGCCAGACACGGCGCAGGCAGGTCCGCGAGTAGGCGTCGAGCAGCTCGGGTGATCCGGTCTCCTGCTGGTGGACGAGGGCCCGGGCGAAGGTGACGACGTCGCCGGCGGCGAGGTTCAGCCCCTTCGCGCCGGTCGGCGGCACGATGTGCGCGGCGTCGCCGGCGAGGAAGAGGCGGCCGTGGCGCATGGGCTCGTGGACGTAGGAGCGCATGGGGGTGACCGTCTTCTGGGTGATCGGGCCGCGCTGGAGGTACCAGTCGTCGGCGGTCTCGAACCGGCGCTCCAGCTCGTCCCAGATCTCCTCGTCGTCCCAAGCCCCGGCGTCGGTGCCGTCGGGCACCTGGAGGTAGAGGCGGGAAACGGCGGGCGAGCGCATGGAGAGCAGGGCGAAGCCGCGCTCGTGGCGGGCGTAGACGAGCTCGTCGTGCGAGGGCGGCACGTCGGCGAGGATGCCGAGCCAGCCGAAGGGGTACGTCCGCTCGAAGACCTGGGCCAGTCCGGCGGGGATCGCCTTGCGGGCCACGCCCCAGAAGCCGTCGCAGCCGACGACGTAGGAGCATTCCAGGACGTCCTCGCGGCCCTCGTGCCGGAAGCGGATGCGCGGGCTGTCGGTGCCGGCGTCCTCCACGGCCAGCGCCTCCGCCTCGAAGAGCAGGGGTCCGCCCTCGCGCAACTGGAGGGCGATGAGGTCCTTGCACACCTCGGTCTGGGCGTAGACCATCACGGACCGGCCGCCGGTGAGCGCGCGGAAGTCGACGCGGTGGCGCGTGCGGTCGAAGCGCAGCTCGATGCCGTCGTGGCGCAGCCCCTCGCGGTCCATGCGCTCCCCGGCCCCGGCCGCGCGCAGCACGTCCGCCGTGCCCTGCTCCAGGATCCCGGCCCGCTGCCGCCGCTCCACGTAGGCGCGGTCGCGGCTCTCCAGGACGACGGAGTCGATGCCGGCGTTGTGGAGCAGCCGGGCGAGGAGAAGGCCGGCCGGGCCCGCTCCGATGATGCCGACGGTGGTACGCATCGGGCGTCCCCTTCTCATCGATCAGCGTTCGTCAGGTGAAATTTTCTTCACCACGTTCCTGCGAGTCTCCGACGGCATGCGACCGCTGTCAACGGGCACGCCGTGAACTCTTCAATGGACCACGCAGGGATCGGAAGGTGCCCGGAGCCGGACTTGAACCGGCACGCCCGCGAAGGGGCAGCGAGGTTTAAGCTCGCCGTGTCTGCATTCCACCATCCGGGCAGGCCGTGGGCTCCGCATCGAGGTTCCGAGACTATCCGGACGGGTCCCCCGAACAGCGGAAGCGTGGACCGATGTTGTCTTATTTTATTGACGTCTGAGGGTGCATCAGCACACGGAACGCGCCGTCCGCACTTGCCAATAGCCTTGCGTGCGACGGTCGGCCGCGCATGCGGAATGACGGAATTTCACCGCCTGAACGAGGGCACTCCACCTGTTCTCGACACCCGGACGCATCGGTTCCCGACACCGGGGCCCCTCAGGGGCGTTCGTCATCCCCAGGTATGACACCGCCCCGCGCGGTCAGACCGCAGTCGGCCCCCGGAACCGGAGCAACGGGTGACTACACGGCGGCGCGGGACCCGGACGATGGAACACGTCCCTCCCCGACTCCAGCCGTCCGACAGGAGAACCATCCCGTGACCACCGCACCCCTCACCGACCGGGCCACCACCGCGGCCGCGCGCGCCACGGAGCTGTCCAAGATCTACGGGCAGGGTGAGACCCAGGTGGTCGCCCTGGACCGGGTCTCGGTGGACTTCCGGCAGGCGGAGTTCACCGCGATCATGGGCCCCTCCGGCTCCGGCAAGTCCACGCTGATGCACTGCGTGGCGGGCCTGGACTCCTTCTCCTCCGGGTCGGTGCGCATAGGCGACACCGAGCTCGGCTCCCTGAAGGACAAGCAGCTGACGAAGCTGCGCCGGGACAAGATCGGTTTCATCTTCCAGGCGTTCAACCTGCTGCCGACCCTGACGGCCCTGGAGAACATCACCCTTCCGATGGACATCGCGGGACGCAAGCCGGACAAGCAGTGGCTGGACTCCGTCATCCGGATGGTCGGCCTGGCGGACCGGCTCGGCCACCGCCCGTCCCAGCTCTCCGGCGGCCAGCAGCAACGCGTCGCCGTGGCCCGGGCGCTGGCCTCCCGGCCCGAGATCATCTTCGGCGACGAGCCCACCGGAAACCTCGACTCGCGCTCCGGCGCCGAGGTGCTGGGCTTCCTGCGCAACTCCGTGCGCGAACTGGGCCAGACGGTGGTGATGGTGACGCACGACCCGGTGGCCGCGGCCTACGCGGACCGGGTGATCTTCCTGGCGGACGGCCGGATCGTCGACGAGATGCACGGGCCGACGGCCGACTCGGTGCTCGACCGCATGAAGGCGTTCGACGCCAAGGGCCGCACCAGCTGATCCCCCGTCAGGACCGACAGGACTGAGAAGAAGAACCCATGTTCCGTACCGCCTTGCGCAACGTGCTCGCGCACAAGGCCCGGCTCCTGATGACCGTGCTCGCCGTGATGCTCGGCGTGGCCTTCGTCTCCGGGACCCTGGTCTTCGCCGACACCCTCTCCAACGCCTTCCGCAACCAGTCGGCGAAGAGCTACGACGACGTCGCCGTCGCCATCACCTCCTACGCCGACCCCGACGACGCCCAGGACGCCTACGGTCTCTCCCGGAAGACACTCGACAAGATCGCCGCGGTGGACGGTGTCGACGCCGCGTACGGCCGCGTCGACGGCTTCGCCGGGGTCGCCGACCCCGACGGGAAGCTGATCGGCGTCGGCTGGTCCAACAAGGGCGCCAACTACGCCCCCGGCAAGGACGGCAAGGACCCCGCCTACGCGTTCACCGACGGTTCGGGCCCGGTGAAGGACGACCAGATCGCGCTGGACAAGGAGTCCGCGGCCAAGGGTGAGTACAAGGTCGGCGACCGGGTCCGGGTCGCCACCAACGGGCCGGTGAAGGAGTACACCCTCAGCGGTGTGTTCACCACCGAGGACGGCGCCGTGAACGCCGGCGGCAGCCTCGTCCTCTTCGACACCGCGGTCGCCCAGAAGCAGTACCTCAAGCCGGGCTACTTCGCGAGCGCCACCGTCACGGCCGCTCCCGGCGCCGACGACGCGAAGATCCTGAAGGCGGTCGAGCCGCTGCTGCCGGACAGCGCCGAGGCCCAGACCGGCCAGGCGCTCGCGGACGAGCAGGCCCGGCAGATCGAGGAGGGGCTGGGCTCGCTCAAGCAGGTGCTCCTCGGCTTCGCGGGCATCGCGCTGTTCGTCGGCGTCTTCCTGATCTCCAACACCTTCACGATGCTGGTCTCCCAGCGCACCAAGGAGATCGCGCTGATGCGCGCCGTCGGTGCCTCACGCCGGCAGATCACCCGCTCGGTGCTCGCCGAGGCCGCGGTGGTGGGCCTGGTCGCCTCGGTGATCGGCTTCGTCCTCGGCATCGGCCTCGCGGTCGGACTGCGGTCCGGGATGGCCGCGTTCGACATGAAGCTCCCGGGCGGCCCGCTGATCGTGTCCGCCACACCGGTGCTCGCCGCCCTCGGTGTGGGTGTGCTGATCACGGTGCTCGCCGCCTGGCTGCCCGGCCGCCGGGCCGCGAAGATTCCGCCCGTGGCGGCCATGAACAGCGTGCACGCGGTGGCCACCACCAAGTCGCTGGTGCTGCGCAACTCCATCGGGGCGGCCGTCACCGCCCTCGGCGCGACCGGCATCGTGCTGGGTGCCTCGTCCGGCGGTGACGACGGCCGGATGTACATCGCGGCGGGCGCGTTCTTCGCGCTGATCGGTGTGATCATCCTGATCCCGCTGCTGTCCCGGCCCGTGATCGCACTCGTCCGCCCGCTGCTCGTCGGCCCGTTCGGGGTGTCCGGCAAGCTGGCCGGCCAGAACGCGGTCCGCAACCCGCGCCGTACCGGGGCCACCGCCTCGGCGCTGGCGATCGGGCTGACGCTGGTGACCGGCCTGTCGGTGCTCGGTGTCACGGTGGGCACGGCCATCGACAAGATGACCACGGACAACATCAAGGCCGACTACATGGTCTCGATGGCGAACGGCGGGCCCCTCGACCAGTCCGCGCTGGCGGCACTGGAGAAGGCCAAGGGCGTCTCGGCGGTCTCGCCGCAGCAGAGCGTCTACTTCCAGGACGGTGACAAGGACTACGTGTCCGCTTCGGCGGTCACCCCGGGAGACATCGAGAAGGTCCTGAACGTCGACGTCGTCAGCGGCGACATCGGCTCGCTCGCCGAGGGGCGGATCGCGGTCGCCGAGAAGACGGCCAGGAGCAAGGGCTGGAAGCTCGGCGACACCGTCCCCGTCACCTTCGACGACAAGAAGAAGGACACGCTGGAGGTCGGCGCCGTCTTCAAGGGCAGCGAGTTCCTCTCCCCCGTCCTCATGGACACGAAGGTCGCGAACCCGCACGAGGTGAAGCCGTCCATCCAGCAGATCTTCGTGAAGGTGGGCGGCGGCCAGTCCGCGGCGAACGAGAAGGTCCTCATCGACGCGCTGGGCGACAATCCCGCGATCACGGTCATGGACCGGCAGGACATCCGCAACGAGTTCGGCGGCGTCATCAACACGATGCTGAACATCATGTACGGCCTGCTGGCGATGGCCCTGATCATCGCCGTGCTGGGCGTCGTCAACACCCTGGCGATGTCGGTCTTCGAACGGCAGCAGGAGATCGGCATGCTGCGCGCGATCGGTCTCGACCGGCGCCGGGTGAAGCGGATGGTCCGGCTGGAGGCCGTGGTCATCTCGGTCTTCGGCGCGGTGATCGGCATCGGTCTCGGCTCGTTCCTCGGCTGGGCGATCGGCGAGACCATCGCGAACTCGATCCCGGGCTACGCGCTGGTCCTGCCCTGGGACCGGATCGGCATCTTCCTGGTGCTGGCCGGCCTGGTGGGCGTCCTGGCGGCGCTGTGGCCGGCCCGCAATGCCGCGAGGCTGAACATGCTGAACGCCATCAAGGCCGAGTGACCCGGCCGCGCCGCGGCACACCGAAGGGCCGGCTCCCCCGCTGCGGGGAGCCGGCCCTTGCCGTTGTTACGGGTCAATCGCGGCCGGGCGCACCCCAGGTGCGGGCCCGCAACGGCATCCCGGAGGCGCCCGACTCCGGGGTCCGGACGGCCAGGACCTGGTTGACGCCGATGCGGTTGCGTTCGAAGGCCAGGGCGGAGGCCGCCATGTACAGGCGCCAGACGCGGGCGCGTCCGGGGCCGGCCAGCTGGACGGCACGCCGCCAGTCGGCCTCCAGACGGGACACCCACCGGCGCAGGGTGAGGGCGTAGTGCTCGCGGATGGCCTCGACGTCGCGCACCTCGAACCCGGCGCGCTCCAGCTGGGCCACGGTGCTGCCGACCGGCTGGAGCTCGCCGTCGGGGAAGACGTAGGAGTCGATGAACGCGTCGACGCTGTACGTCGATTCGTCGCGCTGCGGGCGGCGGGCGATCTGGTGGTTCAGGAGCCGTCCGCCGGGCTTGAGCAGGCTGTACAGGTCGTCGGCGTACTCCAGGTACCGCTCGGCGCCGACGTGTTCGGCCATGCCGATGGAGGAGATCGCGTCGTAGGGTCCGTCGCGGACGTCGCGGTAGTCCTGGACGCGGATCTCGACCTTGTCGGTGAGGCCCTCGTCGGCGACGCGCTTGCGGGCGTAGGCGGCCTGCTCCTGGGAGAGCGTGACGCCGACGACGCCCACTCCGTGCTCACGGGCGGCGTGGATGGCCATGGAGCCCCAGCCGCAGCCGACGTCGAGCAGCCGCAGGCCGGGTCTCAGACCGAGCTTGCGGCAGACGAGTTCGAGCTTGTCCCGCTGGGCCTGTTCGAGGGTGTTGTCCGGGGCGGGCCAGTAGGCGCAGGAGTACACCATGGACGGGCCGAGGACGATCTCGTAGAAGTCGTTGCCGACGTCGTAGTGGTGGCTGATGGCGCGGCGGTCGGTGCGCTTGGTGTGCAGGTGGCGGCGGGGGCTGCGGGCCTCTTCGCGGGGCGGCGCGGGCGGCAGCGGGGGTCCGGCGAGCTTGACCAGTCCGCGGACGGCGGCGCGGACCTCGGGATCGCGCAGCGCCTGGGCGAGGGTGCGGGCATCCTCCCCGCGCTCCCAGATGAGGCCCGCCAGCAGATCGAGGGTCGCGTACAGGTCGCCCTCGATGTCGAGGTCCCCCGCCACCCAGGCGCGGGCCAGGCCCAGTTCGCCCGGTTTCCACAGCAGGCGACGCAGGGCGCGGCGGTTGCGTACGACCAGGGTCGGCGCACCCGGCGGGCCGGCCTGCGAACCGTCCCAGGCGCGGATGCCCACCGGGAGCGGCGCTCCCAGCAACTGTGTGAAGAGGCCCTGCAGCCGCGGCGCGGCGTCTGCCATGGTGTACACCTCCGTGACAAGGAATCCCGGAATGTCCGACACCACGTAAACACCTGCGGGGCTTCGGCGCAGTCCCCGGCACGCGTCACGTCTGGGCAAAACACGCCGAAGGGCCTCCCGCACCACGGATGGCGGGAGGCCCTTCGTCAGACGGTTGACCGGAGGTCAGGAGGCCTTGGCCTTCTCCTCGGTCTTCTCCTTGGGCGCGGCGGCGACCGGGGCCGGCTTGGCGGCCTCGTAGAACTCCTCGCGCGGCGTCTCCATCGCGCCGAGGGAGACGACCTCGCGCTTGAGGAACATCGCCAGGGTCCAGTCGGCGAAGACGCGGATCTTGCGGTTCCAGGTCGGCATCGCCAGACCGTGGTAGCCACGGTGCATGTACCAGGCGAGACGGCCCTTGAGCTTGATCTTCATCTTGCCCATGACGATCATCGCGACGCCCTTGTGGAGGCCGAGCCCGGCCACCGCGCCCTTGTTGGCGTGGGCGTAGTCCTTCTGCGGGAAGCCCCGCATGCCGGACACGACGTTGTCGCCGAGGACCTTGGCCTGGCGCAGCGCGTGCTGGGCGTTGGGCGGGCACCAGGCGTTCTCGTTGCCCGCCTTGCGGCCGACGAGGTCCGGGACCTGGGCGTTGTCGCCGGCGGCCCAGATGTAGTCGGTGCCCTTGACCTGGAGGGTCGGCTCGCAGTCGACGTGACCGCGGGGGCCCAGCGGCAGGCCGTAGCGGGCCAGCGCCGGGTTGGGCTTGACGCCGGCGGTCCAGACGATGGTGCTGGAGTCGACCTCCAGGCCGTTCTTCAGCACGACGTGGCCGTCGACGCAGGAGTCCATGGAGGTGGACAGGTAGACCTCGACACCGCGGCCTTCGAGGTGCTCCTTGCCGTACTTGCCGAGCTTGGGGCCGACCTCGGGGAGGATCTTGTCGGCGGCGTCGACCAGGATGAAGCGCATGTCCTCACGGGACACGTTCTTGTAGTACTTCGACGCGTCGCGGGCCATGTCCTCGACCTCGCCGATGGTCTCCGCACCGGCGAAGCCGCCGCCCACGAAGACGAAGGTGAGCGCCTTGCGGCGGATCTCCTCGTCGGTGGTGGAGTCGGCCTTGTCCAGCTGCTCCAGGACGTGGTTGCGCAGGCCGATGGCCTCCTCGACGCCCTTCATACCGATGCCCTGTTCGGCGAGGCCGGGGATCGGGAAGGTGCGGGAGACCGCGCCGAGCGCGATCACCAGGTAGTCGAAGGGCAGCTCGTAGGCCTCGCCGACCAGCGGGGAGACCGTGGCGACCTTGCGGTCCTGGTCGATGGTGGTGACCCGGCCGGTGAGAACCTCCGCCTTGGGCAGCACGCGTCGCAGCGGGACGACGACGTGGCGCGGGGAGATGTTGCCGGCGGCGGCTTCGGGGAGGAAGGGCTGGTAGGTCATGTACGACCGGGGGTCGACGACCGTGACGGTCGCCTCGCCGTAGCGCATCTTCTTCTGGATGCGCCGAGCTGCGTACAGGCCTACGTACCCACCGCCTACTACGAGGATCCTGGGACGCTCCGTGGTGCTCATGCCATCGAGTATCCACCCGACTCAGGGGGGTGGCTCGTGCGCCCCTTCACAAGCTTGGGTGGGGTGTGTGCTATCCTCCGCGGCCCGCGTGATCCATGTCATGGTGACAACCGGGCCGCTTTATGCACCGCAGAGGGTTGTCAATGGCGCGTGAGCTGCCTCTCTGTGCCGGAAGAGTCGCCGTGAGGACCTTCGGAGCGCCACCGTGAACCTCTCCACGGACACCTCCATACCATGCTTCTGAACATGTTCAAAGGCCTGTTCAGCCCCCGGACGGGTCAACGGGACCCCTCACTTCGCCCGGGAGGGCCGAATTCCTTGTGAAGAACTTCACGAACTTTTCCGGCGGGCTGTCTCCCGGGGGTCGTCCGGACCCCCGGGAGACGCTCATTCGTGATCCATGCCTGCTCAGAAGCGGACTACGCGACCGACCACGCGATGCCGTCGAGGATGTCGTGCTCGCTCACGACGACCTCCTGGGCACCGATCCGCTCCATGATCGACAGGAGGACGAGGGCACCCGCCCCGATGACGTCGACCCGGCCGGGGTGCATGGACGGCACGGCCGCGCGCTCGGCGTGGGTGGAACGCAGCAGCCACTCGGTGATCTCGCGGACCCGGTCGTGGGAGACGCGGGAGTGGTGGATGGCCTGCGAGTCGTACTCGGGCAGCTCCTGGGCGATCGCCGACACGGTCGTCACCGAACCGGCCAGGCCGACCAGCGTGCGGGCCTCGCGCAGCGGGACCGTCTGCTCGGCGAGGTCGAGGGCGGCCTCGATGTCGGCCCGCATCGCCGCGATCTGCTCCTCGGCCGGCGGGTCGCTCACCTCACCCTCCCGGACCAGGTGCCGCTCGGTCATGCGGACACAGCCGATGTCCACCGAGCGCGCCGCGCGGACCCGGTCGTCGCCCACGACGAACTCGGTGGAGCCGCCGCCGATGTCCACGACCAGGTAGGGCTTGGGCAGGTGGTCGCTCCCGGCGAGCTCCCTGGTGGCGCCGGTGAAGGAGAACTCGGCCTCCTGGTCGCCGGTGATCACCTCGGGCTCGACACCCAGGATGTCCAGCACACCGCGCACGAACTCGTCCCGGTTCTCGGCGTCCCGGGAGGCGGAGGTCGCCACGAACCGCAGCCGCTCCGCCCCGTGCTCCTTGATGATCCCGGCGTACTCGCGGCAGGCCGCGAAGGTCCGCTGCAATGCCTCGGGGGCGAGCCGGCCGGTACGGTCGACGCCCTGCCCGAGCCGCACGATCGTCATCCGGCGGTCCAGGTCCACCAGCTCGCCGGTGGCCGGGTCGGCGTCGGCGACCAGGAGGCGGATGGAGTTCGTACCGCAGTCCACGGCGGCGACACGGGTCACTGGGCGTCCTCCTCCAGGGGCGTCACACACGGGCCCTTGCGCCACCACTCGGGCAGCATCGCGATCGCCTCGTCGCCGAGCGGGTTGACCCCGGGGCCCGCGGCCAGCGAGTGGCCCACCAGCACGTGCAGGCACTTCACCCGGTCCGGCATGCCGCCCGCGCTCGGGAAGTTCTTCAGCTCCTCGATCTCGTCGCGCCGCCGGACGTAGTCCTCGTGCGCGGCCCGGTACGCCGCCGCCAGCTCCGGGTCCGAGGCCAGCCGCTCGGTCATCTCCTTCATCACGCCGTTGGCCTCCAGCGTGCCGATCGCGGAGGCGGCGCGCGGGCACGTCAGGTAGTACAGCGTGGGGAACGGCGTCCCGTCCGGCAGCCGCGGGGCCGTCTCGACGACGTCCGGCTGTCCGCACGGGCAGCGATGGGCGATCGCGCGCAGACCGCGCGGGGGCCGGCCGAGCTGCTGCTTGAAGGCCTCGACGTCCGCGTCGGTGGGCTCGGTGCGCGGGGTGGTCGGCGGGGGCGTTTCCATGACTGTCTTCAGGCTGTCTTTCTCTGATCGCCGGCTGGGAGGCCAGGTCACTGGCCGGAGGCGTCGGACTTGTCGACGCCGTCCCAGACGTTGGAGTACCAAGGGCGGTCCGCCGCCCCCAGGTCGGTGCGCGACTGCTTCGCCGCGTGCGGGTCGATGACGATGAATCCCGTCTCCCCCGGCATGACGTAGTGCAACCGCTTCCGGATCTGCTGCTCGGCGTATGCGTCATCCTGCCAGCGCGCCTTCATGTCGCGCAGCCGTTCGACACGCTCGCGGGCCTGCCGCTGTTCGCGCTGGAGGTCGTCGATCTCCGCGCGCTGCGAGACGTACTCGCGCATCGGGTAGGCCAGGGCCACGATCAGCGAGCACATCACCAGGGCGAGCAGCGCGGCCCGGCCGGTCAGCCGCGAGCGGCGGGCCTGGCGTTTGGTCTGGGAGCGGTAGACCCGGGCCGCGGTCTGCTCGCCGAGCAACCGGATCCTGGTCGCGGTGGAGAACCGGTCCCGGTCCTTCACGGCCATGTCAGTCCGCCTCCCGCTCCACCGTCATACGCGCGTACGTCCCCGGACACGGTACGGGACCGGGTACGGGGACGTACGTACGACGCTGCCTCTTACGGGTCGGGCCTTTCGGCGATCAGCCCTTGAAGCGCGGGAAGGCGCTGCGGCCGGCGTACACCGCGGCGTCGTCGAGGATCTCCTCGATGCGCAGCAGCTGGTTGTACTTGGCGACGCGCTCGGAGCGGGCCGGGGCGCCGGTCTTGATCTGGCCGCAGTTGGTGGCGACGGCCAGGTCGGCGATGGTGACGTCCTCGGTCTCGCCGGAGCGGTGGGACATCATGCACTTGAAGCCGTTGCGCTGGGCCAGCTCGACGGCGTCCAGGGTCTCGGTGAGCGAACCGATCTGGTTCACCTTCACCAGCAGGGCGTTGGCGGCGCCCTCCTCGATGCCGCGGGCGAGGCGCTCGGGGTTGGTGACGAACAGGTCGTCACCGACGAGCTGGACCTTGTCACCGAGCTTGGCGGTGATGGTCTTCCAGCCCTCCCAGTCGTCCTCGAACAGCGGGTCCTCGATGGAGACGAGCGGGTACGCGTCGACGAGCTCCGCGTAGTACTCGGTCATCTCGGCCGCCGAGCGCTCCTTGCCCTCGAAGGTGTAGACGCCGTCCTTGTAGAACTCGGAGGCGGCGACGTCGAGCGCCAGGGCGATCTGCTCGCCGGGGGTGTAACCGGCTTCCTTGATCGCTTCCAGGATGAGGTCGAGGGCCTCGCGGTTGGAGCCGAGGTTCGGGGCGAAGCCGCCCTCGTCGCCGAGGCCGGTGGCCAGGCCCTTGCTCTTCAGGACCTTCTTCAGCGTGTGGTAGACCTCGGCGCCCCAGCGCAGGGCCTCGGAGAAGGACTCCGCGCCGATCGGGGCGATCATGAACTCCTGGATGTCCACGTTGGAGTCGGCGTGCGAGCCGCCGTTCAGGATGTTCATCATCGGCACCGGCAGCAGGTGCGCGTTGGGGCCGCCCAGGTAGCGGAACAGCGGCAGGTCGCTGGCCTCGGAGGCGGCGTGGGCGACGGCGAGCGAGACGCCGAGGATGGCGTTGGCGCCGAGGGAGCCCTTGTTGTCGGTGGCGTCCAGGTCGAACATGGCCTGGTCGATCAGGCGCTGCTCGGTGGCGTCGTAGCCGACCAGCTCCGGGCCGATCTGCTCGATGACCGCGAGGACGGCTTTCTCCACACCCTTGCCGAGGTAGCGGTTCGAGTCGCCGTCGCGGAGCTCGATGGCCTCGAAGGCGCCCGTGGAGGCGCCGGACGGGACGGCGGCACGACCCGTGCTGCCGTCGTCGAGGCCGACCTCGACCTCGACCGTGGGGTTGCCTCGGGAGTCCAGGATTTCCCGGGCTACGACGACGTCGATGGACGGCACGAGCATCTCCTTCTTGGTGTGACGCGGTGATGCGGGTCGCGTGGACCCGGCGGGGTGCGGGCCGCGGTGGCTCGCGACATGAGCCTAACCGGCTCCGGGCGATCGGCCACCGGGTCGCCCACCCCATGGACAGAACCGAGAGTAAATTGTTTCCGAACGGAACAAAGCCGGTTCGCGAAGTACGGCAGAAAAAACCCCGCTCCGGTGCGTACGGGGGATGACGCGCCGGAGCGGGGAGCTGGTGGGCCCTGGGCGGGCCCGGGTGGGCCGCTGCTTACTTCAGGTGCAGCTGCTGGCCGGGGTAGATGAGGTTGGCATCGGTGATGATGTCCTTGTTCAGCTGGTACAGCTTCTCCCAGCCGCCCTTGACCTTCTCCTCGGCCGCGATCGAGCTCAGGGTGTCGCCCTTGACGACCTTGTACTCGCCGTCACCCTTCTTGACCTTCTTGCCGGTCGGGGTGGTCACGGTCTTCTTGGCCGCCGGGCGCTCGTCGGAGCGGGAGGCCGGCTGCTCCTGGGTCTCGCGGGTCTCGGTGCCCTGCTGGCTCTGCGAGGAGCTGCCGGAGTCGTCGGCGGAACCGCCACCGGTGTAGCCGGCGCTCGACAGGCCCTTGCCGCAGACCGGCCAGGCGCCCTTGCCCTGGCCCGCGAGGACCTTCTCGGCGATCTCGATCTGCTGGGCCTTGGTGGCCTGGTCGGCGGTGGAGGCGTACTTGGTGCCGCCGTAGCCGGCCCAGGTGGAGGCGGAGAACTGCAGGCCGCCGTAGTAGCCGTTGCCGGTGTTGATGGACCAGTTGCCGCCGGACTCGCACTGGGCGACCGCGTCCCACTCGGAGGCGGTGGCGGCGGAGGCGTTGCCGGCCGCCATCAGCGGGGCGGCGACGGCGGCACCGGTGACGCCGGCGAGCGCGACGACGCGAGTGGCCTTGGACGGACGACGGTGCTTGCCCTTGCTGGAAAACAGCATGGAGAGATCCCCTCACCGACGCCTGCGAGGTGAGCTGTCGGGTTCGGGCCGGTTGAGTTGCCCGGCCGCGCCCCTCCCGGGACACGGCTTCACCCCAAGCCCTTCCGGCACAACCGGCCGGTCGGGCACCTACCTTGGGTCCCCCGCTCCTGCCTACGGCGCTTGACGCGACGACTGTTCCCGTACGGCCGCTGGCAGGATTCGGCGTTGCGGCAGCCGGGGCTCGCGGTGACGAGCGGTCACGACCGTAGGCACGCCGCCCACCGAATTTCAAAGACGATCAAGGCTTCTGAGATCTATCTCTCACCGGCCTTATACGGGACATTCAGTATGAAAACGTGACGTGAACTCACCCGGTTTAGGGGGGACTTCGACCGTCGTTTCCGCACTGCCCGAACAGCTACTTCTCGTCCGCTTCGCCCTCGACCGCGAGCGCCTGACCGGGATGGATGAGGTCGGGGTCGTCGCCGACCGCCTTCTCGTTGCTGTCGTAGAGCGCGTGCCATCCGCCGCTGACACGAAGGGCGTCGGCGATGGACCAGAGGCTGTCGCCGACGCCGACGATGTAGGCACCCTCGGACGCGTCGGCGGAACTCTCGTCGGCGGGCGCGGAGTGACGCCCCGTGGACTTCTCCGCACCGCCGCTCTCGGGCGCACGGGTTTCGTCGGCACTGGGACCGCGATGGCGGCCGGAGCCGGTCTCGGACGACGCCGAGGAGTCGTCGCCCTGCCGCGCGTTGCCGGACTTGCCGCCCTCGGGAGTGGCCGACGGAGAGCCGCCCGGCTGCTCGTCCCGCGACGAGCCGTCGGATTCGCCTGATCTATCGGTTTTGGCGGTTTCGTCCTTCGAAGACGACGACGCGTCAGGCGACGGAGACGAGGAGGGGCTTTCAGAAGGGGACGAACCCAGCGAATCGAGCAATCCGGGCGAGTCC
The DNA here is from genome assembly GCF_009872555.1 of Streptomyces sp. SID5643. Classification (NCBI taxonomy): domain Bacteria; kingdom Bacillati; phylum Actinomycetota; class Actinomycetes; order Kitasatosporales; family Streptomycetaceae; genus Streptomyces; species Streptomyces sp. SID5643. The sequence continues at coordinate 17,095 of NZ_WWIC01000075.1, read as the reverse complement.
ACCTCACCGGATGATGCGGACGAGTCGGGTGATTCCGACCCCTTGTCCTGCTGGAGCCCCGAGAGCAGTCCACAGGTGCGCCATGCGCCGACCCCCTGGTCGGCGAGGATTCTCTCGGCCACGGCTATCTGCTGGGAGCGGCTGGCCAGGTCGGCGCTCGCGGCGTAGTCGAGGCCGCCGTGCTTCTCCCAGTCGTCCTGGGACAACTGGAGGCCGCCGTAGTAGCCGTTGCCGCTGTTCTGGCTCCAGGCGCCACCGCTCTCGCAGTCCGCGACCCGGTCCCAGGTCGTGCCGTCGGCCGCACTGGCACCGGAGGCCCCGAGGAGCGGGATCGCGATGGCGGAGCCGGTCACCCCGGCCGCCACGAGGAGAGCCGGAGCCTGGCGGGGGCGGCGGTGCCGACCGTTCCCGGAGAGCATACGGAGACCTTTCGCGAGACAGCAGTGACCGAGGCGGTGCGATTCCCCGCCGCGTTGATGGGTGAACGTATCGGCAGTCGATCACTTGTCACAAGTTCATGCCGCGTAGATCACGTGAAGATCACAAGTCTGATGTTTCGTCACGTCCGGTGGGTGCGAACTCCACCGGCAGGGTGCGCAGCCCCCGCATGATGAGGCCGCCACGCCATCTCAGCTCGGCCGGATCCGCCGCGAGCCGCAGGTCCGGGAGGCGGGTCAGGAGCGTGGCGAGCGCGGTCTGGCCCTCCAGCCGGGCGAGCGGGGCTCCGAGGCAGTAGTGGATGCCGTGGCCGTACCCGAGGTGCTGGTTGTCGCGGCGGGAGAGGTCCAGCACGTCCGGATCGGCGAACCGCTCCGGGTCACGGTCCGCGGCGGCCAGGACCACGAGGACGGGGTCGCCCGCCTCGATGCGCTGCCCACCGAGGGAGAGGGGCTGCGTGGCGAAGCGCCAGGTGGCGAGCTCCACGGGGCCGTCATAGCGGAGGAGTTCCTCGACGCCGGTCTCCAGCAGGCCGGTCTCCCCCGCGACGAGGGACGCCTGGAGCCGGGCACGCTGCCCGGGGTGGGTGAGCAGCGCGTAGGTGCCGTTGCCGATCAGGTTCACGGTCGTCTCGAAACCGGCGAACAGCAGGATGAAGGCCATGGCCGCCGCCTCGTTCTCCGTGAGGTGCTCGCCGTGGTCGGAGGCGCGGATGAGACCGGAGATGAGGTCCTCTCCGGGGGCGGGCTCGGCGGGCAGCGCCTCGCGCTTGCGGTGGATGAGGTCGGCGAGGTAACCGCGCATCTTCTTCACCGACCGCGCCACGCCGCCCCGCGGCCCGCCCTGGTGGCGGATCATCATGCCCGCCCAGTCGCGGAAGTCGTCCTGGTCCTCGCGCGGGACGCCGAGCAGCTCGCAGATGGCGTAGATGGGCAGCGGGAAGGCGAACTCGTGGATCAGGTCGGCTGATCCCTTCCGCGCGAACCCGTCGATGAGGGTGTCGGTGAGCTCCTGCACCCGTGGCGCGAACTCGGCGACCCGGCGCGGGGTGAACGCCTTGGACACCAGCCGGCGCAGCCGGGTGTGGTCCGGCGGGTCGATGTTGAGCAGATGCGTCATCAGCTCGGCCTTGCGCTCTCCCGGGATGCCGGTCTTGCCCTTGGCGTGCGCCGGTTCGACGTGATGTGCGGGGTTCTTGGAGAGCCGGCTGTCGGCGAGGGTCTGCTTGGCGTCGGCGTACCGCGTGACCAGCCAGGCCTCCACACCGCTGGGGAGCCGCGTCCTGTGGACGGGGCTGTGCTCACGGAGCCAGGCGTAGGCGGGGTAGGGGTCGCTCGCGAACTCCCAGGTGAAGAGGTCGGGAGCGGTCTCGGGTGTGCTGGGCGGGGGCTGGTCGGTCACGCCTCGACCGTATCCGGCCGGCGGGAGCCCCCGTCCTGGTCCCCGGGCTTGCTCAGCCCTCGGCCTCCCTGATCGCGTCCCGGTACGCGCGGGCCGCCGCTCGCAGGGCCGCCTCCGGGTCGACGCCCTCCGACTCGGCGCGGACCGCCAGGGCCAGGAGGTCGTAGCCGATGCCCTCGACGGGTGGGAGCGGCACGTCCAGGTTCGCCGTGCGGGTGCGGGAGGCCAGCTTGGCGGCGAGGGCCAGGCCCGGCTGGCCGAGGGGTATGCCCTCGGTGACCGAGGTGCGCTGCTTCTCGACCGCCTTGGTGCGCAGCCAGTGCTCCTTGACCTCCTCGGGGGTCGTGGCCGTCGCGTCACCGAAGACGTGCGGGTGGCGGTGGATCAGCTTGGCGACGATGCCCCCCGCCACGTCGTCGATGGAGAAGGGCTCCTCGCCGTCCTCCGGGCGGCCCTCCTCGGCGATGCGGGCGTGGAAGACGACCTGGAGCAGGACGTCGCCGAGCTCCTCGCGCAGTTCGTCGCGGTCGCCCTCCTCGATCGCCTCGACGAGTTCGTACGCCTCCTCGATGCCGTACTTGGCCAGACCCTCGTGCGTCTGCCGGGAGGACCAGGGGCATTCGGCGCGGATGCGGTCCATGACCTGGACGAGGTCGAGGAGCCGGGCGCCGGGGAGGTCGTAGGAGGCGGGCAGCAGCTCCAGCTCGGGCATGGCGACACGGCCGGTGCCGGCGAGGCGGGCCAGGCCGTCCGTCAGGACCGGTTCGCCCTCGCCCGTCGCCACCACGACCACCGTGTGTCCGCCGGCGCAGGAGTCGACCAGTTCCCGGGCGGTCGGGGACGCCTCCGCGACGGTGATCCCCGCTTCGCGCAGATACGGCAGCTGCGGGTGGGCGCCGTCCGCGCACAGCACCCGGTCCGCCGCGTGCAGTGCCTGCCAGGCGGGCCAGGAGAGCAGACCGGGGGCGACGCGGTGGCTGGTGGTGAGCAGGACGATGCGGCCGGGGGCGGCGGCCGCGTCGGGAGCCGTCCGCTCGGGGCCCGGGGTGGCTTCGGGGCTGTTGGCGTTCACGGTTCGAAGCTATCCCACGCCGCCGCCAGCGCCCGAAGTCATCCACAGGGGCCAGGGCCCGGAGGGGCGCCGGGCCCGGAGGGTTCTACATGCCCTGCTGGGTCTGGGCCGCCGTGACGTCCCGCACCCACGGCGTCTTGGCGTCCGCGCGGCTGCTCTTCTGGACGTCCCAGGTGCCGTAACGGGGGTTCAGGTCGATGTTCAGGTCCTTGGAGGCGTCGGAGAGAGCCTTCCAGAACTCGGGGCGGCCGGTGTCCGTGCCGAGCTTCTCGGCCAGCTTCTGGGCCTCCAGCTGGAGGCGGAGGTTCTCGTCGAGGCGCTGCGGAGGGATGCCGTACTGCTGGAGCCAGGTCCTCTCCAGCGCCTTGGCGCCGCCGGCCTGCTGTTCCAGGCCGGACCGCATCGCCTGGATCTCCTTGCGGGAGACGGTCACGCCGGCGTCCTCGGCGGCGCGGTGCAGCACCCGGTCCAGGACCATGGTCTGCAGGGTGTCGCGCGTGAGGGTGCCCGTTCTGGCGATGACCTGCTGGTACTGGGTCTCGTCCGGCACGGCCGCCCGCTGGGCCGCGCGCACCTCCCCGACCCGCTCGTCGAGCTGGGAGACGGTGATGCGCTCGCCGCCCACCACGGCTGCCGCGCCGGGATGCGCCTCGTCTCCGCAGGCGGTGAGCAGGGGCGCCGCGGCGGCGATCGCGGCGGTGAGGACGAGCGCGGTGCGACGGCGGCGGTGCAAGGAGACCTCCCGTTGGAGATTGTGCGGCGGTGCACAAGGTCTTGCGGTGATCGATGGTAGGCAGTGGGCAAGCTCTGGCCAACCCATTCGACCAACGATTCACCGGGACTTCCGGCACCGCCGCGCCGCCCCCGGACCGGTCCTCAGCCCCGGACCTGCCCCAGCCACTGGAGCGTCCTGCGGATCTCCGCCCCGAGCGGATGGCCGTGACCGTGGGTGCGTTCGACGTCGTGCAGCAGCCGGGCCAGGGTGTCGTGGGCTGCGCCCCGGTCACCGAGGGCGAGCAGGAGGTGTCCGATACGGCGGCGGACGTCGTGCGCGAGCTCCGGGCCGCCGGCCGCGACGTACTGGTTCTCGTAGTACGGCAGCACGGCCCGGTACTCGGCGAGCGCCGCGGCCGGTTCGCCCAGCTGTTCGAGGCACTGGGCGGCCTCGTAGCGGTAGCGCAGGGCCTGCGGGTCGGCCTGGCCCGCCTCGGCGGCGCGTTCGTCGGCGAGGCGGCGCAGCTCGGGCAGGGCGCGCCGGTACTGGCCGTCGTCCAGGAGCGTGGCCGCGTACTGCTTGCGCAGGGTGCGGACGACAGGGGAGTGCGCGCCGTGCTGTTCGGCCGCGACGGGCAGGATCGCCCCGAGGATGTCGACGGCCTGGGTGACGCGGCCTTCGCCGAGGAGCCGTTTGACCTCGTCGACGGCGCGGACGATGTCCGTATGCCCCGGCGTCTCGGTGACGGGTGTCGCCGGAGTGGGCTGGGGAGCGGGGGTACGCGCACGGTCCGGCCAGGGGGCGTGCGGGCGCAGGAACGGGCGGGTGGGATCCAGGGCCGCTCCGGTGGGCGTCCCGCGCGCGGGCAGGAGCGGTTCCAGGTGCTCGTAGACCTCCTGCGCGGAGGCGGGCCGGTGCTGCGGGTCCTTGGCGAGGAGGCGCAGGACGAGGGCCTCCAGGGCCTCGGGGACTTCGGGCCGGATCCGGCGTACGGGCAGCGGGGGCTCGTACAGGTGCCGGTGCAGGACGCCGAGGGCCGTGGAGCCGGAGAAGGGCACGTCGCCGCTGAGCAGTTCGTACAGGACCACGCCGAGCGCGTACAGGTCGGTGTAGGGGCCGACCGCGCCGCCCATGGCCTGTTCCGGGGCCATGTACGCGGGCGAGCCGATGGGGGTGCCGGTGTGGGTGAGGCGGGTGGTGTCCGCGTCCATGACGGAGGCGACGCCGAGATCGAGGACGGCGACCGTGCCGTCCTGCTTCATCATCACGTTGCGCGGCTTGAGGTCGCGGTGGACGATCGGCACGGCGTGCACGGCGCTCAGCACGGCGCACAACTGCGCGGCGACCGCGACCGCCCACTGCCAGGGGTACGGGGTGTGCTCGGCGAGGTGGCCGGCGAGGTCGGCCCCGTCGATGTACTGCATGACGAGGAAGAGCTCCTCGCCCTCACTGCCCGCGTCGTGCACGGTGACGAGGCCGGGGTGGTCGACCTGCGCGGTCACCCGGCACTCGCGCACGAAACGGCGGCGCAGTTCCTCCACGTCCTGGCCTGCCACCTTGTCGGGGCGCAGCAGCTTCACCGCCACGCGCCGGTCGAGCCTCTGGTCGTACGCCGTCCAGACCTGGCCCATGCCGCCCTGCCCGAGGACGGCGGACAGTTCGTAGCGGCCGGCGACGACTCGTCCTGCCGCCGCGGTCACCTTCCGTCCTCGTGGTTGCCGTCCCGGTGGCCTTCGCTCTCGTGCCGGCGCAGGTAGTCGCTGAGCTCGTCGAGTTCGGCGCGGACCTGGTCGATACGGGCCGGGGCCGGGCGCTGGGGGGAGGGGGGCGGCTGGATCGGGCCGGGAGTCCGGGGCGTGGCGTCCTGGGGGGCGGGCGTGTGAGGTGCGGGCGTGTGAGGTGCGGGAGGCTGCGGGACGGGCGTGGACGCCGGGGAGTACGGCGGCGCGGGGTGCGGGTAGCCGTACGGGGTGTGCGTGACGGTCTGCGCGTGGGGCGACGCGTAGCCGGCGAGCCTGCGCTGCTCGCCGTGGTGGCCGATGTCCACGACGAGGAAGTAGATGGCGGCGCCCGCTCCGAGGAGCAGGATCATGGCCAGCGCGATGTCGGTCCGGTAGTCGTCCTCCGGCAGCGCGCCGATCACGGCGAAGCAGGCGATGGCCAGCGGCAGGCTCACCCAGGCCAGCGTCCAGTCCAGGGCCCGGCCGCGCAGGACGGCCACCCGGAACAGCGGTACGCAGGCCAGCACGCCGCACGTGAGGAAACCGGCTGCTGCGAACAGTACGCGCAGGGAGATGACCGTTGCCGCGCTGCGGGGAGGCGGCGCCGCGCCGTGGCCGTACATGACTGCTCCTGGACCGGTGGCCGATGAGGACGGACGTGCGAGTGACAGACCCTGGTGGGGAATCCGAGCGTATAGCCCGACACGGACCACCGGTCACGGGTTGTACCGAACCGTTGTCATGCTGATCACTTCGCGTGAACAGCTCGTCGTGGGGCTGTCGTAGGGCTGTCGTGGGGCGGACGTGGGGCGGACGTGGGGCCGTACCGCCCGGCGCGCTCTACAGGGGGTGCCGCATCCACACGTTGGGCTCGACGTACACCGCGTACCCGCGCTCCGTCTCGCAGCGCACCGGCACCAGGGCGCCCGGCACCTCGATGTCGCCGTCGGTGTCGAAGGGCAGGCCCGTCCAGCGGCGCCAGTCGGCGAGCGGGGCGGACACCGTCATGGACGCCGGTGCCACCGAGTCGATGGTGGCTCCGGCGCGGGCGTGGACGCGCAGCCACGGGTCCTGGGGCAGGCCGTCGGGGCGGACGCGGTGGGCGTAGTCCTCCATCGGCGTACGGGGCTCCAGGTGTTTGGCGTTGGGGCGGACCGGGGCGACGACCTCACGGAACCCACGAGCCCGGGCGTTGTCGCGCATGGCCGAGAGCATCAGCGCGGACAGGCCGCGCCCCTGTGCCTGCGGGGCGATGGAGACCGAAACGGCGCTGACCGTGTCGGGCCGGACCCCTCTCCGCAGATCGGAGAAGGCCCACACCAGCGTCGCGTCCCAGCCGTTGGCCGGCAGCCGGCCGCCGCGGCTCTCGGTGCCGAGGGCGAACGGCACGCTGTAGGCGTTCGCCACGACCTCGCCCTGCTTGTCCTCGGCGAACAGGACGTACTCCGGGAGTTCGGTGGCGATCCGCGGGAAGTGGGCGGCGCCGACGAGGTCCTGGATCACGAACTCCGGCCAGCTGTCCGCCATCTCGACGACCCGCTCCAGCATGTCGGGGCGGTCGGCGAGACTCGATATCTTCGGCTGCATCTTCGGCTGCATCTGATCAGGGTAGGTACGGGGGCGACCGCCCGGAACCGGCTGACCGGGCGGGCACGCTGTCCGCGGCCCGGTGAGCTCCGGCTCGCTGAGCGGCAACCACCCTGCGGCGGCGGGCAGGTTCCTACCCGCCGCACTGCTTCAGCATCATGTCCTTGTCGGCCGCCGTCACGGGAAGCCCGTACTTCAGAGACACCTGGGCGAAGCGCACGGAGTAGGAGCAGCGGATCCGCTTGTTCGGGGGCAGCCAGGAGGCCGGTCCCGAGTCCCCCTTCGAGCCGTTGGTCGGTCCGTCCACCGGGACGAGGTTCAGCGGGTCGTTGGCGATGGACTCCCGCTTGTCCTCCGTCCAGCGCGAGGCGCCCATCTGCCAGTCGTACGACAGCGGCATGACGTGGTCTATCTGGACCTTGATGGCGTGGGACTTGGTCCACTCGATGACCTCCCCGGTGTACGGGTCGTGCAGCGTCAGCGAGGTGACGACGCAGTCCGATCCCGACCGGAAGCGCAGTTTCTCCCCGTCCCGCTTCAGGAGGTCGTTCCGCGTGTCGCAGCCGTTGCGGGAGAAGGGGACGTCGCGCGGGGCCGAATCCATCCAGGCGTAGCCGAACTTGTCCCGTTCGTAGCCCGTCCTGGGACCGCGGCCCTTTGTCGCCACCTTCTCGATGAGGGCACGCGCCCGCTTCTTGTCGGCGCCGGAAGTGATCGCCGCCAGCCCCGGTTTGGTGCCGTCCGGGTTGTCCAGCGGGTTCGCGGCCCGCCCGTCGCCGGCGGCCGGGGCGCCGGAAGCGGAGGCTCCGCCGCCGTCCACGGGCGGGGCCAGGCCCTCGCAGCCGGCCAGCGCCGAACCGGTGAACACCATCGCGACAGCCAGTGCCGCCCCGCCCCTCAGACGCGTCACCGTGCGCCCCTCCTCTGTCTGCCTGTTCCGCTCCGGCACGGGTGGCCCGTGCCGGGTCCCACGGTAGCGAGGAAGAGGTTCAGACCACATCGGGCCTCAATGCGCATACTTCGCATCTCACGCGTATCGTCGGTTCTGAGTCACCTCCGGAGGGAGCTTTGCATGGGCATCTTCGACAAGTTCAAGAGCCAGGCGCGGAACAAGGGCAAGCAAGGCTCTGACACCGCGGAACAGCGGATCAACGAGAGGACCGGCGGCAAGTACGAGGACCAGGTCGACTCCGGCCAGCAGCGCGTCGAGGGCTCGCTGGGCATGGACCGCGACCGCGACCGGCCCGAACAGCAGTAAGGCCTCCGACAGTCAGGTCCCAGGCAGGCCCCCGTCAGGCCGCCGGTTCCGGGGCCGGGGCCGTCCGCGGAGACCCGGACGTGTCTCCTGCGGGCGGCTTCCCATGTCCGGAATTCGCCAATCGGACCTCGCCGGCCGGGCCGTGACGTCCGGCGCGGGCGTCCGGCGCGGGCGACCGGTGCGGCGTCCGGCGCGTGTGACCGGCGCGTGTGACCGGCGCGGCATCCGTTCGGGCGTCGGCACCGCCGTCCCTCGGGCGTCACCTCCGGCCCGGGGCCCCGGGGACCAGCACCCGGACTCAGGACCCCAGCACCGACGTCAGGAACTCCCCCACCCACGCCAGCAGTTCCCTGCCGACCAGCGGCTTTCCGCCCACCTTCGCCGTCTTCGGGCGCGGCACCAGCACCTGGTGCACCGCCGGTTTGAGGACGACTCCGGGGTACAGCCGCTTGACCCGCAGCTCCTGCGACTCGCGCAACTCCACCGGCGCGAACCGGATGTTGTTGCCCTGCAACACGATCTCGCCGACGCCGCACGCGCGCGCGAACATGCGCAGGCCGGCGACGAGCAGCAGGTTCTCCACCGGCTCGGGCAGCTTGCCGTAGCGGTCGACGAGTTCCTCGCGGACCGCCTTGATGTCCTCCTCGGAGTTGGCGGAGGCGATGGCGCGGTAGGCCTGGAGACGGAGGCGCTCGCCGGGCGCGTAGTCGTGCGGGACGTGCGCGTCGACGGGCAGCTCGATCTTGACCTCGAGCGGCTGCTCCTCCTCGATCTCGCCGGTCTCCAGCTGGCGCCGGTAGTCCGCGACGGCCTCGCCGACCATCCGCACGTACAGGTCGAAGCCGACACCCGCGATGTGGCCGGACTGCTCGCCGCCGAGGAGGTTGCCCGCGCCGCGGATCTCCAGGTCCTTCATGGCCACGTACATGCCGGCGCCCATCTCGGTGTGCTGGGCGATGGTCGCGAGCCGTTCGTGCGCGGTCTCGGTCAGCGGCTTCTCCGGCGGGTACAGGAAGTAGGCGTAGCCGCGCTCGCGGCCCCGGCCCACCCGGCCGCGCAGCTGGTGCAGCTGGGACAGGCCGAAGTTGTCGCCGCGCTCCACGATCAGGGTGTTGGCGTTGGAGATGTCGATGCCGGACTCCACGATCGTCGTGGAGACCAGCACGTCGAACTTCTTCTCCCAGAAGTCGACGACGACCTGTTCCAGGGTGGACTCCGACATCTGCCCGTGGGCGGTGGCGATGCGCGCCTCGGGGACGATCTCGCGCAGCCGGGCCGCCGCGCGGTCGATCGACTCGACGCGGTTGTGGATGTAGAAGACCTGGCCCTCGCGCAGCAGCTCACGGCGGATCGCGGCGCCGATCTGCTTCTCCTCGTAGGGGCCGACGAAGGTGAGCACCGGGTGGCGCTCCTCCGGCGGTGTGGTGATCGTCGACATCTCGCGGATGCCGGTGACCGCCATCTCCAGGGTCCTGGGGATCGGGGTCGCGGACATCGTCAGCACGTCGACGTTCGCCCGGAGCTTCTTCAGCTGCTCCTTGTGCTCGACGCCGAAGCGCTGCTCCTCGTCGACGATGACCAGGCCCAGGTCCTTGAACTTCGTCTCGGACGAGAACAGCCGGTGGGTGCCGATGACGATGTCGACCGAGCCCTCGCGCAGCCCCTCCAGGACGGCCTTGGCCTCGGTGTCGGTCTGGAAGCGCGAGAGGGCCTTCACGTTCACCGGGAACTGGGCGTACCGCTCGCTGAACGTCCCGAAGTGCTGCTGCACCAGCAGGGTCGTGGGCACCAGGACGGCCACCTGCTTGCCGTCCTGGACGGCCTTGAAGGCGGCCCGGACCGCGATCTCGGTCTTGCCGTAGCCGACGTCGCCGCAGATCAGGCGGTCCATCGGGACCGTCTTCTCCATGTCTTCCTTGACCTCGGCGATGGTGGTGAGCTGGTCGGGCGTCTCCGCGTAGGGGAAGGCGTCCTCCAGTTCTCGCTGCCAGGGGGTGTCCGCCCCGAAGGCGTGGCCGGGGGCGGCCATGCGCGCGCTGTACAGCTTGATGAGGTCGGCCGCGATCTCCTTGACGGCCTTCTTGGCGCGGGCCTTCGTCTTCGTCCAGTCGGCACCGCCGAGACGGTGCAGGGTGGGGGCCTCGCCGCCGACGTACTTGGTGATCTGCTCCAACTGGTCGGTGGGGATGTAGAGGCGGTCGCCGGGCTGGCCGCGCTTGGCCGGGGCGTACTCGACGACCAGGTACTCGCGGGTGGCGCCCTGCACGGTGCGCTGCACCATCTCGATGTAGCGGCCCACGCCGTGCTGCTCGTGGACGATGTAGTCACCCGGCTCCAGGGTGAGCGGATCGATGGTCTTGCGGCGGCGGGCCGGCATGCGGGCGCCCTCGCGGCCGGACGCTTTCTGGCCCGACAGGTCCGTCTCGGTGAGGACGGCGAGTCTGAGGGTGTCGTCGACGAAGCCGTGCTCGATCGAGCCGCACGCCACGTGCACGACGGAGGGGGAGACCTCGGCGAGGTCCCCGTCCAGGCGGGCGGCGATGCCCTCGCTCCCCAGCACCTCGACCGTGCGGGCCGCCGGGCCGTGGCCCTCGGTGACGAACACCGCGCGCCAGCCGTCGGCGAGCCAGCCCTTGGTGTCGGCGAGGGCCTTGGCTGTGTCGCCGCGGTAGGTCTCCGGGGCGTGCATGCCGAGCTTGAGGGTGTCCCCGTCCAGTTCCTCGTCGGCGGCGAACGGGGACACCGACCACCACATCATGTCCAGCTCGCGGGCCCGGTCCCGGACGTCCGCGATGGACCACAGGGAGGCCGCGCCGACGTCGATGGGCGCCTCGCCGCCACCGGCGGTGGCCGCCCAGGAGGCCTGAAGGAACTCCTGTGAGGTGGCCACGAGGTCCGACGCGCGCGTGCGGACCCGCTCCGGGTCGCACACCACGGCCATGGCGCCCTTGGGCAGCACGTCGAGCAGCAGCTCCATGTCGTCGACGAGGACCGGCGCGAGGGACTCCATGCCCTCCACGGCGATGCCTTCGGCGATCTTGCCGAGCAGTTCGCCCAGTTCGGGGTGCTGTTCGGCGAGGGCGGCCGCGCGCGTGCGAACGTCGTCGGTGAGCAGCAGTTCGCGGCAGGGCGGCGCCCACAGGCCGTGTTCGGCGACTTCGAGGGAGCGCTGGTCGGCGACCTTGAAGTAGCGGATCTCCTCGACGTCGTCGCCCCAGAACTCGACGCGCAGGGGGTGCTCCTCGGTGGGCGGGAACACGTCGAGGATGCCGCCGCGCACGGCGAACTCGCCGCGCTTCTCGACGAGCTCCACGCGCGCGTACGCCGCTGCCGCGAGCGCTTCGACGATCTCGCCCAGGTCGGCGCTCCGGCCCGGCCTCAGGGAGACCGGCTCCAGGTCGCCCAGGCCCTTGACCTGCGGCTGGAGCACGGACCGGACGGGCGCCACGACGACCGAGACGGGGCCGGTCTCGGGGTCGTCGGGGCGGGGGTGGGCCAGGCGGCGCAGCACGGCCAGGCGACGGCCGACGGTGTCGCTGCGGGGGCTGAGCCGCTCGTGCGGGAGCGTCTCCCAGGACGGGTACTCCACGACTCCCTCGGCGGGGAGGAGGGAACGCAGGGCCGCGGCCAGGTCCTCCGCCTCGCGGCCCGTCGCCGTGACCGCCAGCACCGGGCGGCCTGTCTCACGGGCCAGTGCGGCGACGGCGAAGGGCCGGGCCGCAGGGGGGCCGACCATGTCGACGTGCATGCGGTTGCCGTCTGCGGCCGCCCTGATCGCTTCCGCGAGGGCGGCGTCCTTCACTACGGCGTCGAGCAGACCGTGCAGGCTCATTCGGGGCTTTCCGTCCAGGGGGGTGGGCAACAGTCGACGGGCGGGGGTGGGCTGGTCGAGGGCAGAGGGTGGGCAAGACGACGGGCCTGACGCGCGCCGCGGGCCGGGGGGTCTCCAGCGTACGACGATGCGCGCCCGCGCGGCGGGCCTGTGGATAACGCCCGTTCTCCCCGGGGTGAACACCCGTCCTGTCCGGCGGGGCTCGGGGAGGGCGCACCGGCCGGAAAGAAGCCCGGCCCCGCAGCCCACGCCCCCACGGCCCACAGCCCCACGGCACGCTGCCGCCCGCGTGGGGATTCGGCCGCCCAACCTTCACAGCATCATCCCCACCCGTTGATGTCGCCCGGGCATGATCGGTCGGACGCCCTTCCGGCCGTTCACCGCACCCCTAAGGCACGGCATGCCTGCCCCTCCCGTCCAGGTCTCACAGCCCCGCATAACGGCGCCGGTCGCCCTTCCCCGGAGCGACCGGCACCCAGGCCGCGCGCGAGGTGAGCCCTGGGTCCTCGCGGCGGCCCTCTTCGCCGCCTACACCGTCGTCTCCGTCGGCCGCTACCGGCACATGGCCACCCTCTCCTGGGACCTGGGCATCTTCGAGCAGGTCGTGCGCTCCTACGCGTGGCTGCGGGCGCCGGTGGCCGACCTCAAAGGGCCGGGATTCGACATCCTCGGTGACCACTTCAGCCCTGTGACCGCCCTGCTCGCGCCCCTGTACCGGCTCTTCCCCTCGCCGGTCACGCTGCTGGTCGCGCAGGCCGCGCTCTTCGCGCTGTCCGCCGTGCCGGTGACGCGGGCCGCCACCCGGATCCTGGGCCGGCGGCAGGGGCTCGCCCTCGGTCTCGCGTACGGGCTGTCGTGGGGCGTCCAGCGCGCCGTCGACTTCGACTTCCACGAGATCTGCTTCGCCGTCCCGCTGATCGCCTTCTCCCTGGAGGCCCTCCTCGCAGGGCGCCTGCGCGCGGCCCTGGGGTGGGCGCTCCCCCTGGTGCTGGTGAAGGAGGACCTGGGGCTGACGCTGACCGCGATCGCGCTCGTCGTCGCCTGGCGGGCGCGCGGTCTCTCACCGCGAACGGTCCGGTACGCGCTCGGCGTGGCGATGTTCGGCGTGGCGGCGACCGTGCTCGTCCTGACGGTGGTCGTCCCGGCGTTCAACACCGACGGCGGCTACGACTACTGGAGCAAGGTCAGCGGTGCGGGCAGTCCCTTCGACGGCGCGGGCAGCAAGCTGCGCACGCTCGCCTGGCTGCTGATCCCGACCTCGGGCCTGCTCGCCCTGCGCTCCCCACTGCTGCTGGTCGCGCTGCCGACGCTCGGCTGGCGGTTCCTCTCCGGCGACGAGCACTACTGGGGCACCGACTGGCACTACAGCGCGGTGCTGATGCCGGTCGTCCTCCTCGCCCTCGCCGACGCGCTCCCGGCCGTTCGCCGCTGCACGCGCGCGTGGCTGCGTTCCTACGCCGCTCACCTGCCGGCCGCCGTCGCCGCGGCGGCACTGGCGCTGACCACGTCCCTGCCGCTGGCGCAGCTCACCGAGGCCGAGGTCTATCGCAGGCCGGCCGCGGTGTCCGACGTGGAACGGCTGCTGGCGCGGATTCCCGACGACGCCACGGTCGAGGCCAACATCGGCCCGATCAGCCGCCTCACCACGCGCTGCCGGGTCTTCTGGCTCGGCGACACCCGGGGCGTCCTCCCCGAGTACATCGCCCTGGAGAACATCGACGGCAGGTACCGCGACCCCGTGGGCTACGCCCGGACCCTGCACCCCCTCGCCGCGTACGCGGTCGCGGGCGAGGCGGCCGGGTACGTGGTTCTGGAGCGCCGTACGGCGACGGCCGGGGTCTGACGCGTCGGGGGCGCCGCATCCACCGCGGAGCGGGCCCGGCGCCTGAGCGACCCGCCGATGCGGCCCGCGGCGCACGCGCCCCGCCCGGCAAGCCGTCGGGCCCGCCCCGGAGGCGGAGACCTCCGGGGCGGGCCCATCCCCCGCAACCCCCGTGTGCGGTGGTCTCGGGCGGCGCCGGCTACTCGGTGGCGATCGCGTTGAGGACGTTCATCCGGCCTGCCCGGAACGCCGGGATCAGGGCGGCGAACAGGCCCACGAACGCCGAGCCGATGAAGACGCCGATGATCGTCGGCCAGGGGATGTCCAGGACCACCAGGCCCTCCAGGGCGAGCAGCTGCTGTGCCGTGGCGCCCCAGCCCATGCCCAGTCCGAGGCCCAGCAGGGCACCGAAGAGGGCGATGACGACCGACTCCATGCGGATCATGCGGCGCAGCTGGCGGCGCGAGAGGCCGATGGCCCGCATCAGGCCGATCTCCCGGGTGCGTTCCACCACCGACAGGGCCAGGGTGTTCACGACGCCCAGGATGGCGACGATGATCGCCAGGGCCAGCAGGCCGTAGATCATGTTGAGCAGCTGGCCGATCTGGTCCTTCAGGGCGTCCTTGTAGTCGGTCTGGTCGCGCACGATGTACTGCGGGTAGTCGTGCAGCGCCGACTTCAGGGACTTGTAGGCGGCGTCCTGCTGCCCCTCCTTGGCGCTGGCGAAGACCAGCGAGTCCAGCGGCATCTTGTCGGCCGGGACGTACTTGGCCATCGTCGCGATGGAGGTGTACATCGCCCCCGCGTCGATCACGACGTCGCTGCTGGTGATCGCCCGGACCGTCAGGTCGGCCGCGGAGCCGTCCTTGAAGGCGACCTTGATCTTGGACCCGAGGGTGATGCCGTGGTCCTTGGCGAACTTCTCGTGGACCGACATCGAGTCGGGCTTGTAGGCGTCGGGGAGCTTGCCGGCGACGGTCTCGGTGCGCAGGTCGGTCGCGTACGACGGGTCGGCGGCCGTGATCGCCGTGTCCTTGAGCGTCTTGCCGTCCGGGGTGGTGAAGTCGGCCTTGGTCCACTTGTACTCGGTGACCCGCTCGACGTCCGGCGCCGACTTGGCGGCCTTGACGGCCTGCGGGGTGATCAGCTGGCCGCTGTCGGACTGGATGATGAAGTCCGTGCCGACGGTCTTGTCGAGCTGGTCGGAGGCGGACGCCACCATGGAGGAGCCGACCACGGACAGGCACGCCACCAGGGCGAGGCCGATCATCAGCGCGGCGCCGGTCGCGCCGGTGCGGCGCGGGTTGCGCAGGGCGTTGCGTTCGGCCATGCGGCCGACGGGGCCGAACATGCGGAGCAGTACGGCGCCCAGGACACGGACCACGGCGCCGGCAAGCAGCGGGCCGATGACGACGAAGCCGATCAGTGACAGCACGATGCCGAGGCCGAGCCACAGGGAGCCGTCCTTGGCCTTGTCGGCCTCCGACGCGAGGTAGAGGGCGAAGCCGCCGGTGCCGGTGAGGACCGTGCCGATCGCGGCGCGGATCCAGCCGGCCTTGGCGTCCGCGGGGGCTCCGGCGTCGCGCAGGGCGGCCATCGGGGAGATCTTGCCGGCGCGCCGGGCGGGCAGGTAGGCGGCCAGCACGGTGACGATCACGCCGAGGACGAGGCCGACCACCGGGGTCGTCCAGGCCACCGTGAGGTCGTCGGTGGACAGTTCCATGCCCATCTGGCCCATGAGCTTCATCAGGCCGACGGCGAGGCCGACGCCCGCGCCGACGCCGAGCACAGAGCCGACGACACCGAGCAGCAGGGCCTCGGCCAGCACGGAGCGGTTGACCTGCTTGCGGGAGGAGCCGATGGCCCGCATCAGGCCGATCTCCCGGGTGCGCTGGGCGACCAGCATGGAGAAGGTGTTGATGATCAGGAAGATGCCGACGAGGAAGGCGATCCCGGCGAAGCCGAGCATCGCGTACTTCATGACGTTCATGAAGCTCGCGACGTCCTTCTGGTTGGCGTCGGCGGTCTCCTTGGCCGTCTTCACCTGGAAGTCGCCGCCGAGTTCGGCCGTGACGTTCTTCTTCAGCTGTGCGTCGCTGACGCCGGCGGAGGCGGTGACGTTGACGTTGGTGTAGACGTCGCTCTCGCCGACCAGGGTCTGCTGGGCGGTCCTGGTGTCGAGGTAGAAGATCGCGGCGCCGGGGTTGGTGACGGTGAAGTCGGCGATGCCGGAGATCTTCGCGGTGTGGGTGCCGATGGCGCTGATCACGCCGAGCTCGTCGCCGAGCTTCAGGTCGTGCTTGTCGGCGGTGTCGGCGTCGACCATGATCTGCTCGGGACCCTTGGGCGCCGCGCCGGAGGTGATCTTCATGGTGCGGGCGTCGTTGCCGTTCCAGCTGCCCACGACGGTCGGGGCGCCGCTGGAGGGCGACAGGTTGTCCTTGTCGCCGTCGACGACCGTCACCGAGGTGGAGAACACCGTGCCCTCGGCGGACTTCACGCCCTGTGCCTTGCGGACCTCGCCCAGCACGGAGGCCGGCATGACCGGGGGCTTGCCGTTGTCCGCGGTCGTCTCACCGCTGTCGGAGGCGCCCTTGGCGCTCACCGTCACGTCGGAGGAGGTGGCCGCGAAGAGCTTGTCGAACGTGGTCGACATGGTGTCGGTGAAGACGAGTGTGCCGCAGACGAAGGCGACCGACAGCAGGACGGCGATCGCGGAGAGCGCCATCCGCCCCTTGTGCGCGAGGAAGTTGCGCATCGAGGTCTTCATGACGGTCATGACGTGCGCCCCCGGGCGTCGAAGTCCTTCATGCGGTCGAGGACGGCTTCCGCGGTCGGCTTGAACATCTCGTCGACGATGCGGCCGTCGGCGAGGTACAGCACCCGGTCCGCGTAGCTGGCGGCCACCGGGTCGTGGGTGACCATCACGATGGTCTGGCCCAGTTCGTCGACGGACCGGCGCAGGAAGCCCAGGACCTCGGCGCCGGCGCGGGAGTCGAGGTTTCCGGTCGGCTCGTCGCCGAAGATGATCTCGGGCCGGGCGGCGAGGGCCCGCGCCACGGCGACGCGCTGCTGCTGGCCGCCGGAGAGCTGGGTGGGCCGGTGCTTGAGACGGTCGGCGAGCCCGACGGTCTCCACGACCCGGGTCAGCCACTCCTTGTCGGGCTTGCGGCCCGCGATGTCCATGGGCAGGGTGATGTTCTCGATCGCGTTCAGTGTCGGCAGCAGGTTGAACGCCTGGAAGATGAA
>NZ_WWIC01000074.1:0-78720 GCF_009872555.1 Streptomyces sp. SID5643 | reverse complement strand
CCCGCCGCGCCGCGGAGACGTTCCATGTCGCGGCGGTCCCGCTTCGTCGGCCGGCCCGCGCCGCGGTCGCGGATGCCGGCCGGGGCGACGGCCTCGCGGGGCGGGGGCGGCGGGGAGTTGTCTACGTAGCACTGGGTGGCCACGGGCGCCCCGACCCGCTTGCGGATCAGCCGCGTGACGATGACGACCCGCTCGCGGCCCTCGTGCCGCAGACGCACTTCGTCACCGACGCGGACGCCGTGTGCGGGCTTCACGCGCTCACCGTTGACGCGCACGTGGCCGCCCCGGCAGGCGGTGGCTCCCATGGAACGGGTCTTGACGAGCCGTACGGACCAGATCCAGCTGTCGACGCGAACGGTCGTGCCGGCCTGCGGGCCCGCGGCCTCGGCAGCGGCGATCGCCGCGGCGACCTGAGGGTCCGGGGGCCGGGCCCCGCCGCCCGCTGAGCTGCCGGCCGGCTCGGGGGACTCGGCCGCCGGGTCCGCGGTCCCGTCCGTCCTGTCGTGCTGCGCACCCTGAGAAGCCATGCCCCGACCTTAGCCCTCCGGGGCGCTCCACCGGACGAAATATCACCTCCGAACCGAACTCTGCCAAACAAGTTTTGCAAAAACTCTTTTGCTGAAAGGTTCAGGCCGCCTAACCTCCCGGCATGGACCGCGACGAGCACAAGCGCGTACTCGATCCCGAGCGCGACACCGCCGCCCTCAAGGCACTCACCCACCCCCTGCGTATCCAGCTGCTCGGACTGCTGCGGCAGGACGGGCCGGCCACCGCGAGTGAGCTGGCCGCGCGGACGGGGGAGTCGTCGGCGTCGACCAGCTATCACCTGCGGGTGCTGGCGAAGTACGCGTTCATCGCCGAGGCCGAGCACCGCGACGGGCGGGAGCGGCGGTGGCGGGCGCTGCACACCCTGACGTCCTGGAGCAACGAGTCGATGGAGGCCACCGAGGCGGGCCGGGCCTTCGTCGGCCTGGCGCGGCGGCGGCAGATCGAGCACCTGGAGAGATCCCTCGCCCGGTACGAGGCGGACCTGGCCGCCGGGCGGCTCGGGCGGCAGTGGGTGGAGCCGTCCGGGATCACCGATCTCATGCCCCGGCTGACGGCCGCGTCGCTCACCGAGCTCTTCGACACCGTCGCCGGGAAGCTGGAGGAACTGACCGCGCGGGACGCCGACGATCCGCACGCCGAGCACGTCGTCTTCGTCGCGGCCGGGCTCCCGCTCGCCGACCGCGAAGACGTCGACCACGACCAGGAAGATCACGAGGCCGAAGGACACGGGGCCGAAGCCGGCCACGGCCCCTTTGCAGATCCCGGCTCTGCGGACCGTGAGACCGCAGGCCGCGGGGCCGCGCACCGGGACACCGCAGGCCGCGACGCACCCGAACGTGCCGGGACAGCCCGCGACGCCGAAGACCTCAACCCGTGACGCCGCTCATGACGCCGTTCATGACCGGGCCGCCCGGGGAGTCGGCCGCGCGTCGCCGGTACGTCATCGTCTGCGCACTCCTCTGGCTGCCGCCCGGGCTGGGTATGGCCACGATGGTCCTGCTGTTCACCGAGCGCGGCATGTCCCTCGCCGCGGTCGCGGGACTGTTCGCCGCGCACTCGCTGACCGTCGCCGCGCTGGAGCTGCCCACGGGAGGCCTCTCGGACGTCCTCGGGCGCCGGCCGGTCCTGGCCGCGGCCGGAGGGCTCGGCTTCGTCGCCTTCGTGCTGATCGGCCTCGGCACCTCCGCCTGGCTGCTCACCGCCGGCATGGTGCTCATGGGCGTGGCCCGGGCCCTGGCCAGCGGAACCGCCGAGGCCTGGTACGTCGACACCGTCCAGGCGTGCTCCGGCCCGGACGCCGAGCTGCGCACCGGGCTGGCCCGCGGCGGCTCCGCGACCTCCGCCGCGCTCGCGGCCGGCATCCTGCTCGGCGGCGCCCTGCCCTGGCTGCTCGGTCTGGGGCCCGACCTCGGTGCCCGGCTGAGCGAGGCGACGTCCGGGGCGGTGCCGCCCCTGTCCGTTCCCCTGCTGCTGGGGGCCGCGCTCAGGATCGTGTTCGTCGCGTATGTGCTCGCCGCCCTGCGGGAGCCGCCGAGGCCGCCGGCCACCCTGCGTTCGGTGCTGCGCGGCGTCCCGGTCACGGTCGTCGACGGGCTCCGGCTCGGCGGACGGGACGCGCTGGTCCGCCGGATTCTGCTCGGTGCCGCGGCAGCCGGCAGCGCCCTGGCCGCCGTCGAACTGCTCGTACCGGGCCGTACGACGGCGCTGACCGGCTCGAACGGTTCCGGAGTCATGGTCTACGCCGCCCTGTCCTGCGCGGGTTTCCTCTGCTCCGGCCTCGGCAGCCACCTCGCGCCGCTCACCGCCCGGATCGCGGGCAGCGGTGAACGGGCCGTGCTGGTCAGCCTCGCGGCCGGTGCGGGCGGCCTGCTGCTGCTCGGGGTCACCGCTTCCTCCGTCCACCCGGCGGCCACGACCTTCGCGCTCGTCGGCTTCGGGCTGGTCTACCTCGGTCTCGGCGCGGCGGCCCCGAACGAGAACGATCTGCTGCACCGCCGGGTCGACGGGGCGGGCCGCGCCACCGCCCTGTCCGTCCAGTCCCTCGCCCAGCAACTGGTCGGCGCGCTCACCGGCCTGGCCGTCGGAATGCTGCGGCCGGGCCCCCTGCCCTGGCTCCTGACGGGCGCCATGCTGCTGGCCGGTGCCCTGCTCTGGCTGCGCCGGAGCGACGAACAGACCATGCAGGTCACGGGAGTCCGAGCCCCGCGGAAGGCGCGGCCGTAACGGTCCACGCAGGCCCCGCCCTCGTGACGACTACGACCCCGCCTGCGCCTACGGTGGTGTGATGGACGCCAGCGGACTCACTCTCCTCGACCGGCGCATCGCAGACTGCCG
Source organism: Streptomyces sp. SID5643 (assembly GCF_009872555.1). Lineage (NCBI taxonomy): Bacteria > Bacillati > Actinomycetota > Actinomycetes > Kitasatosporales > Streptomycetaceae > Streptomyces > Streptomyces sp. SID5643. The sequence goes on along the minus strand of NZ_WWIC01000074.1, from coordinate 75,837 downwards.
GGCCTGCCCGCGGTTGGTCTCCTGGCGCGAGGAGACGGCCCGTGCCAAGCGGGCCGCCTACGCGGACTGGACGTACTGGGGCCGGCCGGTGCCCGGCTTCGGGCCCGAGGACGCCCGGCTGCTGATCGTGGGACTCGCCCCGGCCGCCCACGGCGGCAACCGCACCGGCCGGATGTTCACCGGCGACCGCTCCGGAGACGTCCTCTACGAGGCGCTGTACGACGTGGGCCTCGCTTCCCAGCCGACCGCCGAGCACGCCCACGACGGCCTGGAACTGTACGGCGTGCGCGTCACCGCGCCCGTGCACTGCGCCCCACCCGCCAACAAGCCCACCCCCGAGGAGCGGGACACCTGCCGCCCCTGGCTCGTGCAGGAACTGCGGCTGCTGCGCCCGACCCTGCGGGCGGTGATCGTGCTCGGCGCCTTCGGGTGGCAGGCCGCGCTGCCGGCGTTCGCCGAGGCCGGCTGGCCCGTGCCGCGGCCGCGCCCCGCCTTCTCGCACGGCGCCCGCTTCCGCCTCGACGGCCTGGAGCTCTACGGCTGCTACCACGTGAGCCAGCGCAACACCTTCACCGGCCGGCTCACGCCCACCATGCTGCGGGACGTCCTGCGGACGGCCGGGCGGGCGGCGGGTCTGCCCACCGGCGCTCCCTAAGGAGCCTCCTCGCCGAACAGGTGGCGGACCGTGGAGCGGTAGTTGGTCCGCACGTGCGTCAGCGCGTGGGCGCGGGCCCGTTCCGGGTCGCCCGAGGCGATGGCCTCGTACAGCTCGCGATGCTCCACGAGGAGCTGCGGCCACTCCTCGTTGCGCCGGGTCATCCAGCGCAGCCGGCCGGCGACCGGTTCCAGGGCCTCGGTCAGCAGGCTGTTGCCCGCCATCGCCATGATGCGGTCGTGCAGCCGGCTGTTGAGGTCGGTGATCACCTCGGCGTCCCCGGCCTCGGTCGCGGTGGCCGCGCGGTCGACGAGTTCCCGGACCTCCGCCAGAGCCTCCGGCGTCGCCCGGGACGCGGCGAGTCCGGCGGCGTAGACCTCCAGGGCTTCGCGCAGTTCGAACAGTTCCTTGACGTCGGTCGGGGTGAGACGGCGTACCACGGTGCGGCGGGGTGTCTCGAAGTGGACGAAGCCCTCGGCGACCAGGGCCCGGATCGCCTCCCGGACCGGTACACGCGAGACGCCGAAACGCTCCGCCAGCTCGCGTTCGACCAAGCGGTCGCCGGGACGGAGGCTTCCCGCGATGATCTCCTGGCGCAGCTCGGCCGTGACGCGTTCGCGGACCGCTCCGAGGGGTTCGATCTTCGTCATGCAGCCCATCTTCGTCGACACGGGGTGTCTTTTACGCGGCGTTAACGAGAGCGACATCGGCCAGAACGGTTGACGGGGAGACCATGACCGCAGTTTGGTATACCAAACACCCCGCAGGGTGCCCCCACCGTCCTGCGGAGCAGTCCTCCGTCGTCCCCTCGCTCATGGAGGCCCCGTGTCACTCGCCGACCGTGCCGCAGACACCGGCACCCCAGCGTTCGTCCCCGATCCCCGGCTCACCAACGAGGACCTCGCACCCGCCAAGAAGCGCAACTGGAAGGTCTTCGACCTCTTCGCCATGTGGATGTCAGACGTCCACAACCTCGGCAACTACACCTTCGCCGCCGGGCTGCTCTTCCTCGGCATGAACGTCTGGCAGATCTTCACGTCCCTGCTCGTGGGGTTCGTGATCATCTACATCGGCATGAACTGGATGGGGAAGATCGGACAGCGCCACGGCGTGCCCTTCCCGGTGGTCAGCCGGATCGCCTTCGGTATCTGGGGCGCCAACATCCCGGCGCTGATCAGGGCCGTGATCGCCATCATGTGGTACGGCATCCAGACCTACCTCGCCTCCGTCGCCGTCAATGTGATGCTGCTGGCGGCCTGGCCCGGGCTGGAGTCGTGGACGCACAACTCGTTCCTGGGACTGGACGCGCTCGGCTGGGTCTCCTTCATCGCGCTGTGGCTGGTACAGGCGGCGATCATCAGCCGGGGCATGGAGTCGGTCCGCAAGTTCCAGGACTTCTGCGGCCCCGCGATCTGGCTCGTGATGATCGCCCTGGCCGTGTGGATCCTGGCCAAGGCCGGCTGGACGATCTCGCTCACCTCGACCCCGCACCCGGTCTCCGTCGGCGAGCAGTGGCGCCAGTGGTTCGGCGCGATCGGCCTGGTCCTCGCCACGTACGGCACTCTGATGCTCAACTTCTGCGACTTCTCCCGCTTCGCGCCCGACTACAAGTCGGTCAAGCGCGGGAACTTCTGGGGCCTGCCGGTCAACTCCACGGCCTTCGTGATCGTCTCCGTCATCGTCACCGCGGGTGCCTTCGAGGTCTTCGGCAAGGAGATCACCGACCCCGCCTACCTGGTCGCCGAGATCGGCAACACCTGGGTGCTCGTGCTGGGCGCGCTGACCTTCGCCATCGCCACCATGGGCGTCAACATCGTCGCCAACTTCGTCTCCCCGGCGTACGACCTGGCCAACGTGTGGCCGCAGAAGATCACCTTCAAGGTCGGCGGCATGATCAGCACGGTCGCGGCCCTGCTCGTCACCCCCTGGAACCTCTTCTCCAACCCGACCGTCGTGAACTACTTCCTCGGCGGCCTCGGCGCCTTCCTCGGCCCGCTGTTCGGCGTGATCATGGTCGACTACTACTGGGTCAAGCGCGGCCGGGTGAACGTGGACGAGCTGTTCGACGCCTCTCCCGGCGCCCGCTACCACTACCGCAAGGGCTTCAACCCCAAGGCGCTGTGGGCGTTCCTGCCCGCGGCCGGTGTCGCGGCGGTGCTCGCGCTGGTGAAGACCTTCAGCGACGTGGCCCCGTACTCCTGGTTCATCGGCACGGCGATCGCCGCCGGGCTGTACGCGGCCCTGTGCCGTCCCGAGCGTGCCACCGCGGAGGTCTGAGAGACGTGCGAATCGTCGTCACCAACTGCAACACCACGCAGGAGATGACCGAGGAGATCGTACGAGGTGCCCGGGCCGCCGCAGGTCCGGGCACCACCGTGACCGGGCTGACTCCCGCCTGGGGGCCGGTGTCGGCGGAGGGCTGGCTCGACAGCTACCTGTCCGCGGCGGCCGTCCTCGACACGCTGCGGACCTATGACGGAGCGCCGTACGACGCCGTGGTCATGGCCGGATTCGGGGAGCACGGCAGGGAGGGCGTGCGGGAACTGGTGGACGTACCGGTCGTCGACATCACCGAGGCCGCCGCGCACCTCGCCTGCCTGCTGGGCCGCCGCTACGGCGTCGTGACCACGCTGGAGCGCTCGCGCGGCCAGATCGAGGACAGCCTGGAGACGGCGGGTGTGGCGCGCAACTGCGCGGCGGTCGTCGGAACGGGCCTGAACGTGCTCGACCTCGGCGACGACGAACGCACCGAGACGGCGTTCCTGGCGGCCGCCGAACGGGCCTGCGCGGCCGGGGCGGAGGTCCTCGTCCTCGGCTGTGCCGGCATGACAGGGCTGCAACGGGCCGTCGGGGAGAAACTGGGCCTGCCGGTCGTCGACGGGGTCGCCGCGGCGGTCAAACTGGCGGAGTCCCTGGTGGCACTGGGGCTGACCACGAGCCGGGTGGGGAGTTACGCCGAGCCGCTCCCGAAACGGAGGGCGTGGGGCGGGCCCGCGGGGCGGTAGCTCATGCCGGGCCGTCGAGGATGACGTCGTCGTCATGGGCCCCGTAGAACCCCGCCTGCCGGGCCATCAGCTCCCGCATCGACGTGCCCCGCGGGATGCCGTACACCGTGCCGGGGAAGTCCAGGGCCTCCTGGATCTGCCAGAGTTCGTCGTGCTCCCCGGGAGCGAAGAGCCGGGCCCGGGGCGCGCCCGCCGCGATCCAGCCGATGGGCAGGACGGTGCCGGGCGGCAGCACGGAGTTGACGTGCAGCACGCTGTGGATCCGCAGCTCCGAACCGGCACCCGCCACCGCCCCCGGGAAGACACAGGCACCCGTGGCCACGAAGACCTCGTCCTCCAGGATCGCCCCGTTGACATGGGCGTGCGGGCCGACCAGCACCGCGTCACGGATCACGGCGGGGTGCGCGGACCGCCCCCGCACCAGCGCGTTCTCCATCACGACGACGTCCGACCCGACCCGCACCCCGCCGTCCTCCGCGGTGAGCACGGCCCCGTGCAGCACGCGGCTGCGCTCACCGAGGACGACGTCCCCGCACAGGACGGCCGTCGGGGCGACGTACGCGGATTCGGGGACGACGGGGCGCCGTCCGCGGTGCTCGATCAACATGGCGGTCCTCGCCTACTCGGGAACGACGGCTGTCGCCGTAATCTCCACCAGCTGTCCCGTGTAGCCGAGGCACGCCACGCCGATCAGCGTCGAGGAGTGCGGACCCGCGCTGAGGCCGGACGCCTCCACCACGCTCCAGACGGCGGACAGGACGGCCGGTTCAGCGCTCACCACGTACACGTCGGTCGCCACGACGTGCGCCAGATCGCTTCCCACGGCGTCCAGTTGCTCCCGCAGGTTGGCGATGACCTGCTCGGCCTGGCGCACCGGGTCCCCCGGCCCGACCAGGGCGCCGTCGGGGCCCAGGGGTACGGAACCGGCCAGGAACGCCAGCCGCGTGCCGGCCTCGACGACGGACACGTGGGAGTAGGTGGGGGGCGGGAAGAGGGCCGGGACGGTGACGCGGCGGATCACGTGAGGTCTCCGATCTGCGGGCGACGACAGGACAACCCACCGATCATGGGGGCCCCGGCACGCGCACGCACCCGTATTCAGGTGCAGTCCTTCGAGGCCCTGCTGGTTCAGGACATCACGCGCTCACGACTCACCAGTGGTCGCCGGGGCCTGAAAGGAATGGTTGCCGGGGCTCGGATCCGGCCTGCCCGCATTCCGGACTGCCCGCATTCCGGATTGCGTACATAAAGAACGCCGGTTCCGAGCGGTCCGACACGTTCCGGAAACCTATCCTCCAGGAACCCCGCCTACCGTGGGCAGCCACACCCCGCCCCGGCCGCCGTCGCCCGAAGGCTCTCCCCTGCCCTCGTCGAGACGACAGGAGCCCCGTGTCCCGCCGCAGCGCCCCGCATCTGCCGCCCTGGCTCGCGCACGCCCTGAGCTCACAGCGGGGACCGGTGCCCTGGAGCGCGGTCACGCGGGGGGCCCTGTCCGCCGGACCCCTGCTGCTCGTGGCCGTGCAGACCGGGCTGACCTCCCTCGGTGTCGTCGCCGCCGTCGCCGCCATGCTGGCCGGGATCAACGACCGGCCCGGGAGCCGGCGCGTGTCCGTCAAGCGGATCGGAGTACCCGCCCTGGGCGGTGCACTGGGGATCGTGATCGGGACCTACACGGGGCAGGGGGCCGGGGCGGTCGTGCTCACCGTGGTCCTCACGGCCGTCGGGCTCGTCGCCGGAGGGATGAGCGCCGTCGGGCCCGTCGCCTCCGCCGTCGGGACGCAGCTGCTGGTCGGCGCGGCGATCGGCGCCGGGATGCCCCTGCCCGAGCCTGGCTGGGAGCGGGCGCTCGCCTATCTCGCCGGGGCGGGCTGGCTGCTCGTGCTGCGGCTCGTCCTGCCCACGCCCGGCTCCCTCGCCGGTGACTTCCGCTTCGACGGGGAGCGCGCGGCCGTGGCCGGGGTGTACGAGGCCGTCGCCGAACTGCTCGACGCCGTCGGCGGGCCGGACGCCATCCGTCGCCGGGCCGCCCTGACCGCCGCCCTCGACCACGCCCAGGACGCCCTCGCCGGGCCCCGGCTGCGGAGGTACGCCTCCTCCTCCACGGAGCGGCGGCTGCACGCGCAGTACGCCGCCGCCCTGCCCCTCGCCGAGGCCGCCACCGCGCTCGCCTGGGCCGAGGAGCCCATCGCCGAGAGGGCTTCCGAAGGTCCCCGGCGGCTCGCCGCCGCCGTGCGCGGGAACACCCACACCGGGCCGCTGCCCGCCCCGTCCCGGTCGGCACCCGCGCTGCGCGCCCTCGACGACGCCCTCCTGCACGCCGCCGAGGTGTTCGACCAGGGCCGGGGCGGTGATCTGCACACCCGTCCCCGCAGTGCGGGGGACCGGCTGCGCGCCGCCTTCGGCAGTGCCGGACGCGAGTACGGGCTGCGCGTCGCCCTCTGCTTCGGCGCCAGCTCCGCGGTCGCCCAGGCCCTGCACCAGAGCCAGTGGCACGGGCAGCACGAGCACTGGTACTGGCTGCCCGCCACCGCCGTGTTCCTGGTCAAGCCCGACCTGGGGCCGCTGGCCTCACGGGTGCTGAACCGGGCCGCCGGGACCGTCCTCGGGGCGCTGCTCTTCGCGGGGCTCGCCGCGGTCCTGCCCCGCCCGGAAGGGCTCATCGCGCTCGTCGCCCTCAGCGGCGCGCTCATACCCGTGGCCACCCGCCACTTCGCCGCCCAGACGGCGGTCGCCACCGTCCTGGTCCTCGCGCTCGTCATGGTCGGCGGCGAGCCCCAGGCCTCCGCCGGCCGGATCGGCGAGACGCTGCTGGCCTGCGCGATCGTGCTGATCGTCGGGCACCTGCCGATGCCCGGACAGCGCGGCGGGGGAGTGCGCGCCCGGCTCGCGGTCGCGAGCGAGGCCGCGCACGCCTACCTCACGCACGTCCTGGACGAGGCCGACGCCCCCAGCATCGGGACCTCAAGCACCCCCTCCGACCACCGCGCCACCCGCTGGACCCTGCGGCGCGAGGCCTACCGCACGCTGGCCGAGGCCCGCTCGGCCATCTCCCTCTCCGCGCACGAACTGCCCGCGCTCGCCCGGCACACCGAGGGCGCGGACGAGGTGGCCGACCTTCTCGAACGCCTCGTCGACACCACGACCGCCTGCGCCGTGCACCTCGACGACACGGGCCGGATCGGGCCCCGCCACGAGGAACGCCTCGCGGCCGTCCTCACCGGACTCGCCCGCCGGGGAGAGCGGGTGGGACTACGGCCGCCGCCCCGGACGCCCCTCGCCGGCTGAGCCCCAGCCGGTCATCGCCGGCGGCGCCGGCTGCCGTGCCCGAGCGCCCTGCCCGCAGCGGGCACCCCGGGACCGTCAACCGGCCCGGCCGCCGACCCGTACCCACACCGGAGCGTGATCCGACCCGGGCTCGCCGCGACGCTCCGCCGGATCGGGGCCGACCGACGGCAGGCCGGGCGGGCCCTCGCCCGGCAGACCTGTGCCCGCCACCGTCACCCGGTGCACCAGGCGGTGGCTCAGCAGCACGTGGTCGATCAGTTCGCGCCGCCCGGAGTTCACCCGGGACCAGCGCTGCCCGGGCGGGATGAGCGGGGCCACGTCCCACAGCCGCATCGCGTCGCCCCGGTCGGGCCGGTCGTAGCCGGGGGTGCCGATCTCCGAGCCGGGCGGGCCGAGCAGGATCTGCGTGGTCGCCGCCTGCACCTCGTCGTTCAGGTCGCCCAGTATCGCCACGTCCCGCCCCTGCCCGTCACCGGCCAGCAGCTCGTCCGCCAGCGCGCGCAGCGCCGTCGCCTCGGCGGCCCGCCGGTACAGGGCGTAGGCGGCGTAGCGGGCCCGTTCGCCCTCGTCGCGCGGCTGGAACCGGCCGTCCGGATACGACAGCAGCTTCGACTTCAGATGGCAGACGGCCACCCGCAGCGGACCGTCCCCGCCGTCGGTCTCCACGGCCAGGACGCCCCGCCCCGCCTGCCCCGCTGTCAGCCCCGCATCGTCCGCCTGGACGGGACGGAGCTCCGCCGGGAACGCCCGCGTGTCGGCCACCACCGTCAGCGGCGTACGGCTGAGGAACCCGACCCGTATGCCCCGGCTGTCCGGATGCTCGGACACGGCGACGTGCCAGTCGTCGTCGAGCATCCCGGCCAGGTCCTTCAGGGCTTCGGGGTCGCCGACCTCCTGCACGCCGAGCAGGCCCGGATCGAGTTCCGTGATCACGGCGGCGAGCGCGGCGAGCTTCGCCTCGTACCCGGCCTCGTCCGGCGGGCCGTACGGGCCGCCGGCCCGGTAGAGGTTCTCCAGGTTCCAGGTGCCGAGGAGCATGCCGGGCTCCTTTCAGAAGCCGACAGACGGGGTGGTGGGGCCAGGGTGCGCGCCCGGCCCGCCCCGCGACAGAGCCGTGACGGGATGTGCGGTTCGGCTCATGCCGCCCTACGACGCCGTCGTACGTTGGCGTGATGACGCCTTCTGCCGCGGACGATCCCGCCGAGCTCATCATCAGCGCATGTACGGTCCTCGTGCACGACGATCAAGAGCGGATCGGGTTCGCGCAGGACGCCGCGATCGTCGTGCGGGGTGGGATCGTCGAGGCCGTCACGACCACCGCGCAGGCCGCGCACCTGCCCGCCGCCGAGCGGATCGACGCCGCCGGCCAGGTCGCCCTGCCCGGCTTGATCAACTGCCACACGCACGCGCCGATGGTCGCGCTGCGCGGACTCGCCGAGGACCTCCCGACCGAGGAGTGGTTCAACGACGTCGTCTGGCCCGTCGAGTCCAACCTCACGGCGACGGACGTCGAGTTGGGGGCGCGGCTGGCGTGCGCCGAGATGATCCGGGCGGGCGTCACCTGCTTCGCCGACCACTATTTCGCCATGGACGCGGTGGCCCGGGTGGTCGCCGAATCCGGCATGCGGGCGCTGCTCGGCGAGGCCTTCTTCTCCTCGCAGGGGCCCGAAGGCCGGGAGCGGTCGCTGGAGTTCGCGCTGCGCCACCGCGGAGCGGCCGACGGCCGGATCACCACCGCGCTCGCGCCGCACGCCCCCTACACGGTCGACGACACCGACCTCGCCGCCACCGCCGAGCTCGCCCGCACACACGGCCTGCCCGTGCACCTCCACGCCGCCGAGAACCGCGACCAGACCGAGACCAGCCTGGCCCGCCACGGCGTCACCCCGGTCGGGGTCCTGGACCGCACCACCCTCCTCCACACGGACCTGCTCCTCGCCCACGGCACCGGCATCGTCGACAGCGACCTCCCCCTCCTGGAGCAGGCCGACGGCCGCACGGCCGTCGCCACCGCGCCCCGCGGCTACCTCAAGTTCGCCTGGCCGGACACCACACCGGTCCGCGCCCTGCGCGACATCGGCGTCGACGTCGGACTCGCCACCGACGGCGCCGCCTCCAACAACAGCCTCGACGTGTGGGAGTCCATGGCCCTCACCTCGCTGGTCCAGAAGTCGGCCGAGGGCGACCCACGCCGGCTGACCTCCCGCCAGGCGCTGCACCACGCCACGCTGCAAAGCGCCCGTGCCGTGGGCCTCGGGGACAGCGTCGGCAGCATCGCGCCCGGCCGGCGGGCCGACATCGTCCTGGTCGACCTCACCGGGCCGCACACCCAGCCCGTCCACGACCTCGCCGCCACCCTGGTGCACAGCGCCCGCTCCGCCGACGTCCGCACCACGATCGTCGACGGACGGATCCTGATGCGCGACCGGGAACTGCTGACGATCGACGTGCCGGCGGTGGTACGGGAGCTGGGGGAGCGCCTGCCCGCACTCGTCGACCGCAGTCACGGCCGGCGCATCCAGCGGTACGACACCTGACGGCACGCGTCCCGGGCACCGGTGGGACGCCTGTGAGAGGTGAGCACAGTCGGCATCACGACGAGCACGAAGAGTGCGACCACTGATACGGAAAGTGAACACATAGGCCGAGAGGCTGAGAAGTTGGTCACACTTGGCGGTGAACGCGTGTCAACTACGTCTCAGTACCGTCACTTCGCGAGCCGTTCACCCCATGGTTGGCGTTTAACTCTACGAGTACAGCGCTACATGGAGGTGCAGGGTGAACGGGCGAACGGTGCTCGAACGCTTTCCCGCCGGTGGGCCGCGAGGCTCCTGGCCTGCGGAGGAATTCGCGCAGGCGCGGCGCAGCGAAGGCCTGCCCGCCGAGGTCGTCATGGACCTCGCCACGGACATGTTCCTGGTGATCGTGCGCAGCGGGGACGTGGCCGACGCCACCGCCTGACCCGTGCCGTCAGCCCGCCTTCGGCGCCGGCACCTTCCGGACCGGTGCGGGTGAGGAGGCGAACTGCTCCGCCTGGAGCGCGTACAGCTCGGCGTAGACGCCGCCGGTGGCCAGCAGCTCCTCCGGTGTCCCGGACTCCACGAGCCGGCCCTGGTCCAGGACGTGCACCAGATCCGCGTGCCGTACGGACGCCAGCCGGTGCGTGATCAGCACGACCGTCTGGCCGCTGTCGGCCAGGGCGCGGATCCGCTCGAAGACCTCCAGCTCGGCCCGGGCGTCCAGGGCCGCCGTCGGCTCGTCCACGATCAGGATGCGCCCCCTGCGGTAGGCCGCCCGGGCGATGCCCAGCCGCTGCCACTGGCCGCCCGACAGTTCGTGACCGCCGCTGAAGTTGCGGGCGAGCAGGGTGTCCAGCCCGCGCGGCAGGTCCGCGACCACCGTCTCCGCCCCCGCGTCGGCGACCGCCGCACCCAGCCGGTCCTCGCACACGGGTACCGAGGAACGCCCCAGAGCGACGTTCACCCGGGCCGTGAACGGCCACCGCTTGAAGTCCTGCGCCACCATCGCGATCCGTTCGGCCAGCCGGTGCCGGTCCGCGGTCGCAGCGTCCACGTCGTCCCACAGGATCCGCCCCCGCTGCGGCGTGTAGAGCCCGGCGAGCAGCTTGACCAGGGTCGTCTTGCCGGAGCCGTTCTCGCCGACCAGAGCCACGATCCGGCCCAGCGGCAGGCTCAAGGTCACGTCGTCGAGAGCGGGGCGGGCCGAGTCGCCCGGGTAGCGGAACGTGACGTTCTCGAAGCGGATCTCCTGCGGGTCCTCCGGCAGCGCCGCTCCGCCCGCGGGGATCGCCCACTGGTCCGCCTCGGTGTACAGCCGGTGCAGATCCCCGACGAAGAGCGCCTCCTCGTGCAGCGCGTTGACCTCCACCACGAGCGTGTCGAGGCTCTGCGAGCCGGTCCGGATCGCGATCACGGCCGTCCCCGCGACCGACAGGGCCATCGCCCCCGCCAGCAGCAGCCCGCCCAGCGTCGCGTACGTCGCCACCGTCGCCAGGCCTGTCCACGCCGCCGCGATCAGGCCCGTACGGGCGGCGAGCTTGGCCAGGCGGGCCTGCTCGGCCTCGGCCGTCTCCGACATCGCGCGGAAGTGCCGCAGCAGGAAGGAGCCGACCCCGTGCACCCGGATCTCGGGGGCCGCCTCGGGCTCGATCAGCAGGCTGCCGAGGAGCCGGCCCGCCCGGGCGTGCTGCACCCAGGCGTGGAAGGACTCGTAGCGCCGCCGGGCGACGGTCAGCGCGCTCCAGGCGCTCGGCAGGGTCATCGTCACCAGCAGCGGCAGCAGGGCAGGGTGCAGCACGGTCAGCACGCCCGCCGCCGCGACCAGCGAGATCATCGCGTTGATCACGCGGGTCCCGTAGGAGATCATCCGGCGCGCGGAGGCGGCGCCGTACTGCGCGGTGTCGAGCAGCTTGTGGAAGGCGTGATCCTCGATCGCGGCCAGCTCGACGGCCGCGGCCCGCTCCAGGTACCGCTCGGTCGCCACCCGCTCGACCTTGGGCTCCAGGCGGCCGGTGGCGTAGGTGCTCGCGGCCCGCAGCAGGGCCGCGAGGAACATCACGACGGCCACCGTGACCAGGGCGGGGACGGCGCCGCGCAGCCGGTCGCCGATCTCCCCGCCGCCCATCAGGCGGGCCAGCACCGTGTTCACCGCGAGCAGGCTCACCGCCTGCGCCACGCCCCGGCCGGCCTCGGCGGCCAGCACGATGCGCGCCGCACCCCGGTCGGCCTGCCGGGCGAGCCGGAGGCTGGACGCGAGCAGGGACGGCAACCGGGTGATCATGGCGCGGAAGTTCAGCTCCAGGAACGCGTCGGCGTGCTGGTTCCAGCCCATGTCGTAGCGCAGCGGGCCGCCGAACAGCAGCCGCTCCGACTCGGACACCTCCGGCGCGGTCCGCTTCTTCGCCACCGTCGACCGACCTCCCCGCCTCGTGCCCCGTCCGCTGAGCGGCCCACTATTGCGGGGCGGAACGCGGCCCGGGCAGGGCGCAGCCCGGGGCGCCGGATGCGCGCGGGCGCACGACCTGGCCGGGGGGAGGTGCGGGGCGGCGTGGGGGTGCGGGGTGGTGAGGGGCGGGGGTGTGCGGGCCGGTGTGCGGAGACCGGCCCTTCGCCATGAGCCGACAACCCGGACAGGTCGGGCGCCGCCTATGTGCCCAACCCGGACAGGTCGGGCGCCGCCTATGCGCTGACCGGACGCGACCAGGCCGGGGCCGTCCCCGTCGCGCGGCACAGCGCCAGGTAGAGAGGGATCGGCGGGGTGTAGGGAAGCGTGCCGTCCGGGCGGTGGATCAGATCAGGGACCTCCGGCAGGTCCGGGACGACCGCGCCCGTGACGTACCGCGCCGGGGCGGGCCACTCCAGGGCGTGGTCGGAGTCGGACGGCACCAGCCACCACCAGTGCGTCCCGTCCGCGTAGACACAGCCCACGCGGGGCAGCCGGGGCATGATCAGCGGTCCGACGTGGGCGGGGACCGCGACCGCGTCGCAGCCGAGCGGGGCGGTCATGCCCTCGGGCACGGGCAGTCGCAGGGCCGGACCGGACGTCCGCAGCCCGCGCCGGACGCGCACCAGCGTGTCCAGGTTCAGCATGCCGCCTGCCCGTGCGGGACTCATGTGTCCCCCAGCTCTCGGCGGCGCTTCTGCGGGGGAACCTCAGGGGTGACCCGCGTATGGCGTGCCCGGTTGGTCCCGTCCCCGTCGTCCGGGTCGTCGGAGGGGCCGCGCTTGGGGCGGGCGCCCCAGCCCAGATCGCCCCGAGGTCCGTCCGGCTCGGGCGAGGTGTCCGCCGCGCGCGGCAGCTCCGCCCAGACCAGCAGCCCGGGGCCGTTCTCCTGGGCACCCCAGGAGTGGCAGAGGGCGTCGACGAGAAGCAGTCCCCTCCCGTGCTCCTCCTCGGGCCGGGTCCGGCTCGCGGCGTGCGGCTGGCCCGGGGCGCAGCCCTCGTCACGCACGGCTATCCGCACCAGGTCGTCACCGTCGTGCAGCTCGCACACTATGTGCGTGCTCGCCGTGTGCACGATGGCGTTGGTGACCAGTTCGGAAACGACCAGAGCCGCGCTGTCGCATGTGTCCTCGCACACCGACCAGCCGGTCAGCCGGGCCCGCGTCAGGCGTCTGGCCTGGGCGGGAGAACCCGCGTGTGCGGCCAGCTCGAAGCGGAACCGGCGCCCGGCAGCGGCCCCGGGGGAGGCCTCTTCCGTGGCGGCGCCAAGCCCGGGAGGGCCTGCGGCGGCGTCTGTTCCTAAGGGCGCGGACGGAATCACGCTTGCCACTATCGCCCCGCCGTGAACACTTGGCAAGTGTCACTCTGAAAATTGCAGAGTGCTGGGTGACGGTCCGGAAGGCCGTGGCACACTGCTCGCAACAGCACCCCGCGCGGCGCCAGTTGAGATCGTCGAAGATTCGTTCGAAACGTGTGTTCGGATCATCTTCGGAAGGTCCTCGAATGGCGCCGCCGGGCTGTCAGCGTTCCTTTGTGGCCGGCTCGTCAGAACTCTTCGTGGAGGTGGAGCGTGAGTGAACCGCGGTCCGCACCGACGGTCGGTCAGGTCGTGCTCGGCCGACGCCTGTTGGACCTGCGGGAACGCGCGGGCATGAAGCGCGAGGAGGCCGCGCGCATCCTCCGCGTCGCCCCCGCCACGGTCCGCCGCATGGAGATGGCCGAGGTCGCGCTCAAAATCCCGTATCTGCAACTGCTCCTCAAGGCCTACGGAATCTCCGACGAGGAGGCCGAGGCCTTCGTCCAACTGGCCGAGGAGGCCAACCGGCCCGGCTGGTGGCAGCGTTTCCACGACATCCTGCCCGGCTGGTTCTCGATGTACGTGAGCCTGGAGGGCGCGGCGAGCGTCATCCGCAGCTATGAGCCCCACTTCGTCCCCGGGCTGCTGCAGACCGAGGACTACGCGCGCGGGGTGCTCCGCTCGGGCGCCATCGGGCAGACCCGGCCCGAGGACATCGAGCGCCACGTCGCCCTGCGCATGCAGCGCCAGGACCTGCTCACCCGCGAGGACGCGCCCCGGCTGTGGGTCGTGATGGACGAGACCGCGCTGCGTCGGCCGCCCGGCGGCCCGGAGGTGATGCGCGCCCAGATCGACAAGCTGCTCGACGCCACGAAGCTGCCCAACGTGACGCTGCAGATCGCCCCGTTCGCCAATGGACCGCACCCGGGGACCTACGGGCCGTTCGTGCTGTTCCGATTCGCCATGCCCGAACTGCCGGACATGGTCTACAGCGAGTACCTGACCGGCGCGGTCTATCTCGACGCGCGCACCGAGGTGGCGACCCACCTGGAGGTCATGGACCGCATGGCGGCGCAGGCCGCTACGGCACATCGCACGAAGGAGATCCTCCGGGACCTCCGCAAGGAGTTGTGAATGGATCGCATCAAGCCGCGCAAACACGTCTACAACGGCATGCCCGCGCGTGACTTGGGCAGCGAAGGCTGGCACAAGCCGTGGAGCGGCGGAAACGGAGGCAACTGCCTGGAGGCGATGAAACTCGCCGACGGCCGGATCGCCCTCCGCCAGTCCACCGACCCCGACGGCCCCGCCCTGATCTACACCACCGACGAGATGACGGCCTTCATCGAGGGGGCGAAGTCCGGGGAGGCGGACTTCCTGCTGTCCTGACGTGACTCCCTTCACTGCCGCTCGATCTGCTGTGCCGTCCTTGAACCGCTGGTGCTGAATCGACCACCCTCTGCCCGGCGCCCGGCTCGTCTCCTGGGACAGCGCCCCGTCGTCCTGGCCCACGCGGCGGCCCTGCTGCGGGGCACGGACGCGGGCGCGACCGAGTAACCTCCAGGCCGACGTACGTGACCCGGACGCCATCCTGGAGGGCGCGCGGAAGGTCCTGGACCTCACCCGGCCCGTCGCGCTGCTGCACTTCGTCTCCGACGAGGACGGCGCCCACGACCTGGTCCGGCGGCTGCTCGCCGGACTGCCCTCAGGCAGCCACCTGTGATGACCTCCGCGACCGCCGACCTCACCCCGGAGAAGTCGAAGGCGGCCACCGAGAAGCTGCGCGCCGCCAGCGGCACCCTGGCGCTGCGCTCCCGCGAGGAGTCCCCGCGCTTCTTCGACGGTCCCGACCTCGTCGAGCCCGGCGTCGAGGTGCCCACCGCCGGCACCCAGGGCTGGGCGAGCCCGTGCCCGGGCAGGACGACGGGGTGGTCCCGGGGCACGGGGCGGTGGGACGCAAGCCGTAGCGCTCGCGCAGGCGCCTGGGCCGGTCAGGGCGGCGGCAGCACACCGCACAGCGCCTCCAGGGCCGGCCCGTAGGCGTGCTCGGAGGGCGTCGCGTATCCCACCACCAGCCCGTCGCCGGCCGGCATGTCCGTCTCCGGATGCCGGAACGCGGCGAGGCCGTCGAGGGCGATGCCCTGCCAGGCGGCGGCCTTGACCGCGGACGCCTCGGTGCCGGGCGGCAGCCGCAGCACGGCGTGCAGCCCGGCCGCGACGCCGGTGGCCTCGATGTGCGGCGCGTGCTCGGCGAGCGCCGCGACGAGCCGGTCCCGGCGGCCGCGGTAGCGCTGCCGCATCCGGCGTACGTGCCGGTCGTACGACCCCGAAGCGACGAAGTCCGCGAGACTCAGCTGGTCGAGGACGCTCGCCCACGCCTCACGCTCGCCCTTGGCGGCCAGGACCGCCTCGACGTACCGCTCCGGGAGCACCATCCAGCCCAGCCGCACCGCCGGCGACAGGCTCTTGCTGACCGAGCCGATGTGGATCACGCGCTCGGGGTCGAGCCCCTGGACGGCGCCGACCGGCTTGCGGTCGTAGCGGAACTCCCCGTCGTAGTCGTCCTCCAGGACCAGACCGTCCCGCCCGCGGGCCCAGTCGATCACGGCGGCCCGGCGTGTGGGGTGCAACGGGCCGCCGGTCGGGAACTGGTGCGCCGGCGTGAGCAGCACGGCCCGCTCGCGCGCCAGCCGGTCGATCCGCGCGCCGTGTTCGTCGAGGGGGAGCGGTACCGTCCGGACCCCGGCCGCGGCCAGGACCTGCCGGTGGAACCCGAGCCCGTACGCCTCCACCGCCAAGGGGCCGCGCAGGACGCCGCCGCCGAACAGCAGCCGCAGCGCGTGCGCGAAGCCGGAGCAGATCACGATCCGGCCCGGCTCGGTCCGCACGCCACGCGCGCGTGCCAGGTACTCGGCGAGCGCCTCCCGCAGTTCCGGCCGGCCGGCGGGGTCGCCCGGCCCGAACACCTCGTTGGGCGCCTGCTGCAGGGCCCGCCGGTAGGAGGCCAGCCAGGCGGTGCGCGGGAACGCCGAGATGTCCGGGGTGCCCTGCGTCAGATCGTGCCGGGGGCCGTGCGCGCGGGGCGGTGCCTTCTTGGGCACGCGGGCGGCGGGCCGCAGCGGCTCGGCGCGCTCCGCGACCCGGGTGCCGGAGCCCTGCCGGGCGGTGAGCCAGCCCTCCGCGACGAGTTCCGCGTACGCGTCCGCCACCGTGTTGCGGGCGACGCCGAGGTCCGCCGCGAGCGAGCGGTACGGCGGCAGCCGCGTGCCCGGGGCGAGCCGCCCACCGCGCACGGCCTCGCGCAGGGCCCGGATCAGCGCCGCCCGCCGACCTCCCGGCCCGGTCAGCTCCAGATGCAGGTCGGACCCGATCCGCTCCGCGGAATTGACCCATGATTCCACCATGGAAGTGCACCCTACAGCTGGTCTTTCCGGCTCGTAGGTTGAAGGGCATGACGACGACCACGCACACGAGCAGCACCCAGCCGACGCCCGCCCGCCTGGAGTTCGGCGCGTCGGCCCCGAAGGCCTTCCGGGCCCTCATCGCCTTCGACGCCGCCGCCCGCGAGGGCATCGACCCGGCCCTCGTCGAGCTGATCCAGATCCGCTCCTCGCACCTCAACCACTGCGCCTACTGCCTGCACATGCACACCGGCGACGCCCGCAAGGCCGGCGAGAGCGAGGACCGGCTGCACATGGTCGCCGTGTGGCGCGAGGCCCGGCACTTCTTCACCGAGCGGGAACAAGCGGCCCTCGCCCTCACCGACGCGGTGACCCTCGTCGCCGACGCCGGCGTCCCGGACGACGTGTACGCGCGGGCCGCCGCCCTGTTCGACGAGCGGGAACTGGCCCAGGTGATCGCCCTGATCTGCACGATCAACACGTGGAACCGGGTGGCGCTGTCGACGGGGAAGATCGCGGGGACGGACGACCGGTGAGGCCGCGGGCGGGCGCTACCCCGCCGAGGGGCGGCCGGGGGCGGGCCGCGGGCGGTTCGGCGGCCGGTGCTACACCGCCATGGGCCGGTCGTACGGCCCGATCGGTGCCGGCAGCCTCGCACTGCCCGTCAGATGACGGTCGACGGCCGCCGCCACCGCCCGCCCCTCGGCGATCGCCCACACGATGAGCGACTGCCCCCGGGCCGCGTCCCCCGCGGCGAACACCCCGGGCACGTTCGTGGCGAACCCGGAGTCCCGCGCGATCGTCCCGCGCGGCTCCAACTCCAGTCCCAGCTGGTCGACGAGGCCGTCCTCCCGGTCGGGCCCGGAGAAGCCGAGGGCGAGCAGCACGAGGTCGGCGGGGAGCGTCCGTCCGGTGCCCTCCACCGGACGGCGCCGTGCGTCCACCTCGACCAGGTGCAGCGAGCGCACCCGTCCCCGGGCGTCGCCGTCGAAGCGCAGCGTGGACGCCGCGAACAGCCGCGCATCCGCGTCCGCGATCGGGGCGGTCCGCAGGTCACGCGCCTCTTCGTGGGCGGCGGACAGCCGGTAGATCCGCATCGGGTACGTCGGCCAGGGCTCCGCGTCCTCGTCGCGCTCCGCGTCCGGCAGGGCGTAGATGTCCAGCTGCGTCACGGACGCCGCGCCCTCCCGGACGGCCGTGCCCAGACAGTCCGCCCCCGTGTCGCCGCCGCCGACGATCACGACGTGCTGCCCGGCCGCCGACAGCGGGGACGACTCCAGATCGCCCTCGCACACCCGGTTGGCCAGCGGCAGGTACTCCATCGCCTGGTGAATTCCTGTCAGCTCCCGCCCCGGCACCGGGAGTTCACGCCATGCGGTCGCGCCCGTGGCCAGCACCACGGCGTCGTAGCGGGTCCGCAGCTCATCGGCTCCGATGTCCCGCCCGACCGCCGTCGACGTCCGGAACTTCGTCCCCTCGGCCCGCATCTGCTCCAGCCGCCGCTCCAGATGGTGCTTCTCCATCTTGAACGCCGGAATGCCGTACCGCATGAGCCCACCGAGCCGGTCGTCCCTCTCGTACACGGCGACCGTGTGCCCGGCCCGCGTCAGCTGCTGCGCCGCGGCCAGCCCGGTCGGGCCCGAACCGATCACCGCGACCGTCTTGCCGGACAGCCGCTCCGGCGGCCTGGGCGGCGCGAACCCCTCCTCCCAGGCCCGGTCGGCGATCGCGCACTCGACGTTCTTGATGGTGACGGCCGGCTGGTTGATCGCCAGCACACACCCCGCCTCGCACGGCGCCGGGCACAACCGGCCGGTGAACTCCGGGAAGTTGTTCGTGGCGTGCAGCCGGTCGGCGGCCGCCCGCCAGTCCTCCCTGGACACCAGGTCGTTCCACTCGGGGATCAGATTGCCCAGCGGGCACGCTTCGTGGCAGAAGGGGATGCCGCAGTCCATGCAACGGTCGGCCTGCCGGCTGATGATCGGCAGCAGCGCCCCGGGGACGTAGACCTCGTCCCAGTCCCGCGCCCGTTCCTCGACCGGCCGGCGCGGCCACTCCTGGCGGGGGGTGGTCAGGAAACCCTTGGGATCGGCCATGGCCGTCTTCCTTGCGTGCGCGGGGGCGGGCCGTGCGTCGTCGGGCGGAGCCTCTTCTCACTCGCCGGCGGCACTCTTTTCGCCACGATACGTCCGCCTTCCGGCCGGTGCCTGTCCGCCGCGTGGCACGGGTGTCAGGTGAGCGCCAGCACGTACGACAGGGCCGCTCCGGCCGATGCCGCCGTGCGGACGTGGTTCCACAGCGTCCACTCGCGCAGGTACACCGGCCAGTACGCGGCCGCCTCCGGAGTGCCCGGCTCCAACTCGGCCAGGGCGTCGTTGCGCGGCACGTTCGCGACGATGGTCAGCCCGAACGACCCGAACAGGTACAGCGCGCTGCCCACCAGCAGCTCCACCGTCCCCTCGTCCGGCCACAGCACGAACGTCACCACGGCGATCACCGCGCACAGCACGGCCGATCCGAGGAACACGATCATGAAGGGCGGAGCCACCGCCGCCACGTTGACCGCCTTCATCGCGGCGACCCCCTGCGCCGACGGCAGCATGCCCAGGCCCCGCATCACGAAAGTCGAGAACGCGCAGAACACGCCGGCCACCAGGCCGGTCCCAAGCACACCCAGCACCGTCAGCACGAAGTACGGTCCGTCGATCATGTCTCTCTCCCGCCGTCCAGTCGGGCCCCGCCCGGTACCCTTCCACGCCACCAGTGAATTCCCCTACGAGCACCGTGACCATGGCCGAACGGCGCGGCGTCATAAGCGAACGTCCACGGGCCCCGAACGGCCGTGCCGGCGCCCTGACGGCACGCCCCCCCGGGGCCTCCCGTCCGTCACCCCGCGGAACCGAGCCCGGCCCCGGTCCACCCCCGCAACACCGTCGCCACCGCCGCCGCGATCCGCCGCCGCGCCTCATGTCTGGGCACGCCGCTCATCAGCAGCCGGTCGTAGGGCGTGTCCAGATGCCGTACCGACGCCACCACCGCCGAGGTCACCGCGCCCTCGGTCAGCGCGCGCCCCGCCGCGCTGCGGCCCACCCGCCCGCTGCCCCGCTCCGACGCGTGCAGGGCGATGGCCCGCGCCCGTGCGGCCGGGCACCCCGGGAACAGCCGGAGTATCTCCGCCGCGAACGCCTGTGCGAACAGGGCGTCCTGAGCCGCCCGTCGCCGCGCGTCCCGCACCCGGCGCCGCCGTCGCGCCTCGGCGTCCGCGAGACACCGCTGCTCGGCCCGCGCGAGCGCCGCCTCCTCGACCAGAACTCCCTGCCGTTCGTACCGGCTCCTGCGCCGGTTGAACCGCACGACCACCGCCGACAGCGTGCTCTCCTCCCGCGACCTGCGCGTCAGCGCCGTGTCGCCGCTCGGCAGGAACACCAGCTGTCCGAGGTCGGCGCAGTCGAGGCAGCGCGGGGCGCCGTCCTCAAGGGTGAGCAGCGGCAGGGGTCCTCGGCGGCACTCGGCGCAGTACCGCCGCTTGAGGGGCTGGAAGACGAGAAGTCCGGTGAGAGAAGGGAGCGTCGCGCGGGGCACCATAGGGGGTTCATTCCCCCTCACGGCGGCGCGAACTACGCACTCCGCGGCAGATCCTGGCGATCCGGTCACCACCCCTCCCGGGCACCGGGGCCGCCGCGGCCCGGCCCCGTCTGCGGGTGGGGCGCTTCCCTCCCGGCGGCCTGACGCATCATGGGCCGTGTGCGACTCGAAGCGATCACCTGGGAACGGCTCGGCGACCTGCTCGCCGAGCGCCTGCTCGACCTGAAGCCCGCCGACGGCGGTCCCTGGCCGCGCATCGCCATCGACGGGGCCCCCGCCGCCCGCCCGGGAGACCTCGCCCACCGGGTCGGTGAGGCGCTGCGCGTACGCGGCCGCTCCTCGCTCGCCGTGGGCACGGAGGGCTTTCTTCGCCCCGCCTCCGTACGGCTCGAATACGGTCACCAGGACGTCGAGGCCTACTACGACGGCTGGTACGACACCGGTGCTCTGTGGCGCGAGGTGTTCGGGCCGCTCGAAGCCGACGGCGACGGCCGCGTCCTGCCCGACCTGTGGGACCCGGCCGCCGACCGCGCCACCCGCAGCCCCTACGTCGAACTCCCGCCCGGGGGCGTGCTGATCCTCCACGGGCCCTTCCTCCTTCGGCACTGGTTCCCCTTCGATCTGAGCGTCCACGTCCTCCTCTCCCCGGGCGCCCTGCGCCGCCGCACCCCCGAGGCCGAGCAGTGGACCCTTCCGGCCTTCGAGCGCTACGAGCACGAGACGGACCCGGTGGGGACGGCGGACGTCCTGGTGCGGGCCGACGATCCGCACCGCCCGGCGTGGAGCGGCTGAGCCCGGGCCTCGATGCCCGGCCCGGCGGACGGGGCCTGGGCGGACCCATGCGGGCTCCGGCGCGGGCTTCCGTGTGCGGGCATCCGGCGGCCCGGCGAGAATGAGGGGCGCCGGGACTCGCGGTGCGTCCCGCGCCGCGCCGGCCGTCCGGCACCGGGAGGTACTCCATGACCACCGCCCGAGACATCATGCACCGCGGCGCCCAGTGGATCCCCGCCCACGAAACCCTCGACCGCGCCGCCCAGCTCATGCGCGAACTGAACGTCGGCGCCCTGCCCATCAGCGACGAGAACGAGCGGCTGTGCGGCATCCTCACCGACCGCGACATAGTCGTCGGCTGCGTCGCCATGGGCCACGACCCCGCCCGGGTCACCGCGGGCGACATGGCCAAGGGCACGCCCCGCTGGATCGACGCGGACGCCGATGTCGGCGAGGTGCTGCGCGAGATGCGGGAGCACCGGATCCGCAGACTGCCCGTGATCCAGGACAAGCGCCTGGTCGGCATGATCAGCGAAGCCGACCTGGCCCGGCATCTCGCGAAGGACCAGATCGCGTCCTGGGCACAGAGCGTCTACGCCACGACCGCCATGCACTGACCTCGCGGATCACCCCACCGGCGCTCCGGAGCCCTTCGCGGGTCCCTCCCCGCGCTCAGAGCCAGCCGCTGCGCCGGAACCCCCGGTAAAGGGCGAGGCACGCCACGGATATCACGCCGATCACCATGCCGTAGCCGTACCGCCAGTGCAGCTCCGGCATGTGGTCGAAGTTCATGCCGTAGACGCCGCAGACCATCGTCGGTACGGCGACGATCGCGGCCCACGCCGTGATCTTCCGCATGTCCTCGTTCTGCGCGACCGTGACCTGCGCGAGGTGTGCCTGGAGGATGGAGTTGAGCAGTTCGTCAAAGGCGGCGATCTGCTCCTTCGCCCGCAGCAGATGGTCCGAGACGTCACGGAAGTACGCCTGTATCTCCGGGTCGACCGCGCGGATCGGCCGGGTGGCGAGATCCTCCAGTGGCCGGCTGAGCGGCACCACCGCCCGCTTCAGCTCCAGCAGTTCACGCTTGAGCTGGTAGATGCGCCCCGGGTCGGTCCGCGCGCCGGACTCCGAGAACACGTCCGTCTCGACCTGGTCGATGTCCCCCTGCACCGAGTCCGTGACGGTCAGGTAGTCGTCGACCACGTGGTCCGCGATCGCGTGCAGCACCGCGGACGGGCCCAAGGCGAGCTGGCCGGGATCGGACTCCAGCTCCTCACGCAGCGGGCCGAGCGAGCCGTGCCGTCCGTGCCGCACCGTGATCACGAAGTCAGCGCCGACGAACAGCATGATCTCGCCGGTGTTGACCACCTCGCTGGTGGCCGTCAGTTCCTCGTGCTCGACGTAGCAGACCGTCTTGAACACCGCGAACAGCGTCTCGCCGTAGCGCTCCAGCTTGGGGCGCTGGTGCGCCTCGATCGCGTCCTCGACGGCCAGCGGGTGCAGGTCGAACAGTTCGGCGATGCCCGCGAACTCCTGGTCGGTGGGCTCGTGCAGACCGAGCCAGACGAAGCCCTCCCGGTCCTTGCGCACCCGCTGCACGGTGTCCACCAGGTCGCCGCGTGCGGGGGTGCGGACGCCGTCCCGGTACGTCACGCAGTTCACCACCGAGGAGCCCAGCGGGGACCGGGCCGGGTGACTCAGGTCGACGCGCGGGCGCCGCCGGGCCAGCCGAGCCATCTTGCGCAGGCCACCGACGCCGCCGAGGCTCGTGACCTTCCGCAGATTCCCTGCCATGGACATCCGGATCTCCTTGCGTGGAACCTCTCGCGCCGTTCCTGCGCCTTGCCGCGCCAGTCTGCCAGGCCCGCGTGAGCTGCGGGTAAGCCTGTGGATATGACTCATTCCGCTTGGTTCCCGGCTGTGGACGGACGACACTCGCGGGCCCGCGGCTCTGCTGAAGCGACGCATTACTGTGCCGGGCGGTTCTCGGCAGGGACGCGTGCGAAGCGGTTTCTGGCTGAGGAAGCAGGCCTCCGTGTGGATTGGGGCTCCGTGTGGAAGGGGGCTCCGTGCGGAAGAGGGCTCGTGCGGAAGGCGCCTCCGTGCCGGAGCGTCGCCGAGTATGGATAAGTCAGACAACTGGGATGATCGAGGCATGACGCGAACCGACGGGTACCTCCTCGACAACCGGCAGACCGAGGCGGCAGAGCACTTCAGCGCCTTCGCCGCTCTCTTCGATCCCACGACCTTCCGGCACCTCGAAGCGCTCGGCGTCGGATCCGGCTGGCGGTGCTGGGAGGTCGGCGCCGGTACCACCGTGGTCTCCTGGCTGGCGAAGAAGGTCGGCCCGACCGGACGCGTCGTCGCGACCGACACCGACCCCTCACGGCTCGCCTCCGCAGCCCGGCCACCCGTCGAGGTGAGGGCACACGAACTCGGCGCCCAGGAGCCGCCGGGGGAGGGCTTCGACCTGGTGCACGCCCGCCTCGCCCTCGTCCACGTGACCGACAGGGAACGGGCGTTGCAGTCCATGGTCAAGGCGCTGCGCCCCGGCGGACGCCTCCTTGTCGAGGACGCCGACCCCGCCCTTCAGCCGCTGCTCTGTCCCGACGAGCACGGCCCCGAACAGCAGCTCGCGAACCGGCTGCGGCAAGGCTTCCGCAGCCTGCTCGCCGATCGCGGGACCGACCTTCCGTGCGGCCGCACCCTGCCGAGGCTGCTCCGGGACGCCGGACTGACCCGGGTCCAGGCAGACGCCTACTTCCCCCTCACCTCGCCGGCCTGCGCGGCCCTGGAGTCCGTCACGATCCGGCAGATCCGCGACCAGCTCGTCGCGGCCGGCCTCGCCACGGACCAGGAGATCGACCGGCACCTGGGGAACGTCACGTCCGGTGCGCTCGATCTGACGACAGCACCGATGATCTCGGCGTGGGGGCGGAAGCAGTAACGAGGACTGTCAGGGACGGCCAGTCGGGCGGGGACGGCCAGTCGGATCAGGGGCGGTCAGCCGTGCTGTGACGGTCAGTCGGGTAGGAGCCGGTCAATCGGGCAGGGGCGGTCTGCCGCCCACCTGCTCCACCGCTCGCGCGCCCGCCCGGCAGCCCTCCGTCGCGGCTCTCTCCGGCCCTGCACCCGCGAGCAGGGCGGCGAGGAACGCCCCCGTGAAGGCATCGCCGGCGCCGGTCGTGTCCCGTGGCGTCGCCGGTGCGGCCGGAACGCGGGCGCGCACCTTCCCCGAGCGGGCCACGACTGCTCCCTCGTGCCCCTGCTTGACGACGACCAGCGGCACGCGCAGGCTCAGCCCGGCCGCCGCCTCGCCCGGATCCGCCAGGCCGGTCAGCAGGCACGCCTCGTCCCGGCTGGGCAGCAGCACGTCGACGCCCTCGACGAGCGCCAGGAACCGCTCGGCGCCCAGCTCCGCGAGGAACCCGGCCGAAGCAGGGTCGAGACTCACCGGCACCCCACGCGAGCGGGCGGCTTTCAGTGCCACAGCCACCAGATCCCGGCTCGACTCGGAGAACAGGAGGTAGCCCGACAGGTGCAGCCGGGCCACGCCGTCGAGCAGCGCGTCCGACCAGTCGGAGGGTCCGAGCCGTCCCGACGCGCCGCTGTCGGTGAGGAACGTCCGCTCGGCCGCAGCGCCCCCGTCGACCATGCAGATCACCGTGCCGGTCGGCGCCAGCGGGTCGACGACGAGCTGCGGCCGCACCCCCTGTGCGACCAGCTCCCGCTCGTGCCAGGCAGCCGCATCCGTCCCGACCCGCCCGAGCAGCCGTACGTCCGCCGCGCCCCGCTGGGCCGCCCAGCACGCCACGTTGGCGCCCGCACCGCCCGCCACCGTCCGGATCGACGCAGTCGTGTCCGTGCCGGCCGCGAGCGGCCCAGCGTGTCGCGCGACGACATCCGTGATGACGTCCCCGACCACGAGCAGCCCCCGGCCCGCCGCCGCGTCCGTGCCTGCGGAGCCCGTGCCTGCGGAGCCCGTGCCTGCGGAGCCCGTGCCTGCGGAGCCCGTGCCTGCGGAGCCCGTACCCGCGGGCCCCGTACCCGCTGCGGCCGTTCCCCCGGGGCCCGTTCCCTCTCCCCGTCCGGTCCCGCCGTCCGCCCTCATCCCCGGGCCCAGGCCGCCGCGATCCGCGCCGCCAGGCGTACGTTGCCGCGGACCGCCGCCAGATTGGCGCTCAGGGAGGCGCCGTCGGTGTGCCGCACCAGATGGTCGAGCAGGAACGGCGTGACCGCCTGGCCGGTGACGCCCTGCTCCTCACAGGCGTGCAGTGCGTCGGCGAGCACGCGTGCGTGCAGGTCCGGATCGAGTTGCTCCTCCTCGGGGACGGGGTTGGCGACGATCAGCGCCGACTCCGGCCCGCCGAGGGTGTCCTGGGCCGCCATGACACCCGCAACCTGCTCCGGCGTCCCCAGCGTCCAGTCCACCGGATGCCCCGAGTCGGAGAGGTAGAAGCCGGGGAACCGGCCCGTGCCGTAGCCGGCCACCGCGACACCCAGCGTCTCCAGCCGCTGCAAGGTCGCCGGCACGTCCAGGATCGACTTCACTCCGGCACACACCACCGTGATGCGGGTACGGGCCAGCAGCCCCAGGTCGGCCGACTCGTCCTGCGTCGCCGTCCACTCCCGGTGCACCCCGCCGAGCCCACCCGTCGCGAAGACCCGCACGCCCGCCAGTGCCGCCAGCAGCGCTGTCGCCGACACCGTGGTCGCCCCGCTCGCCCCCGTCGCCACAGCGAGTGGCAGGTCGCGGTGGCCGAGCTTGCGGATCCCGTCCTCGTTCGCGACGCGCTCCAGCTGCTCCTTGTCCAGGCCCACATGAGGACGCCCGTCCAGCACGGCGATCGTGGCGGGCACCGCACCCTCCTGCCGCACGGCCGTCTCCAGCTCCAGCGCGACCTGGAGATTGCGCGGACGCGGCAGCCCGTGGGCGATGATCGTGGACTCCAGGGCCACGACCGGCCGGCGCGCGTCGACCGCTTCCCGCACTTCCTCGGACACCACCAGCACCACGCGCCTGCCTCCTGTCGGTCGGTCAGTCGTTCCCCTCCCTCATCTCTGGCGGGCGGCGCGCCGGGCCAAACCCTTGCGGGCCGGCGGCGTCGTCACGAGCCTGGAGTGCATGACGGATCACATACCGCGTCTCGACCACGTCGTCCTCTGGGTGCGCGACCCGCTCACCGCCGTCGACTTCTACGAGAAGGCCGTCGGCCTCGAGGCCGTCAGGCTTGCGGAGTTCGCTGCGGGTGAGGTGCCGTTCCCGTCCGTGCGGGTCAGCGACGAGACCATCCTCGACCTCATGCCGCTGAGCTTCGCGGAGCGCATGAGGATGCTGCCCGGCTCCGCCGACAGCGCGGGGCACCCGGTCAACCATGTCTGCCTGTCGCTGCCTCGCGGCGACTTCGATGCCCTCCTGAGCCGGCTGGCCCACCACTCCGTACCGATGTCGGATCTCACCCACGGTTCCTTCGGAGCCCGGGGCAAGGCAACGCGCAGCTTCTACTTCCGCGACCCGGACGGCAACGTCTTCGAAGCCAGGCACTACGACTGACCAGGGCCGGCGCCAGGACTGACCAGGGCCGGCGCCAGGACTGACCAGGGCCGGCACCGGGACTTGGCACGTCAGGCTGGCTTCATGACGGTGGTCCCGGCCCGGCCCGGACAGCGCCCGATCGGGCCGTGGTGCGCCGCATCAGAAGAGCGGCTCGGGCAGCACCCCTTCCAGGGCCAGCAGCCTCCGCTTGGTCTCCAGGCCGCCGCCGAAGCCGCCGATGCCGCCGCCGCTCTCGACCACACGGTGACACGGCACCACCACCGGCAGCGGATTGGCGCCCATCGCCATACCCACGGCCTGGGCGGCGCCAGGCTGACCGACCCGCCCGGCCAGGTCGCCGTACCCGACGACCGTGCCGTACGGGACGCCCGAGGCCAGTTCGCGCAGGACCTCCCGGTTGAAACCGGAGATCAGCGACCAGTCGAGCGGCAGGTCGAAGTCGCGTCGTTCACCCGCGAAGTAGGCCTCGACCTGGCGTATCGCCTCGGCCAGCAGTGGGGAACCCGGCGCCTCGACGGGCTCGGTGCCCAGCCGCGACGCCAGCCGCTCGACCGCCCGGTCCCGCACGGTGTCCGTGGCGTGGAAAACGACGTTGACCAGGCCCTCCCGGCTCGCGGCCAGCAGCAACGGCCCGATCCCGCTCTCGACGACCGCCCACACCACCCGCGGCTCGACCTGCCCTTGCCTGTCCATGCGCCCCACAGTAGGACCCGCCACTGACAACACCGCGCGCCCGGCCGGCGGGATCAGCCGCCCACGGCGTCGCGCACCACATCCGGCCTGTTGGTGATGATCCCGTCGACCCCGTAGCCGGCGATCCGCCGGGCCGTCCTGGCGTTGTCGACCGTCCAGGCGAAGACCTCCAGCCGGCGGCCGTGCGGTCCGTCGAACGCCTGTACCGAGGACACGTACGCCGGGGAGAGCGAGCTGTACGAGGGGTTGACCTGGTCGGCGAATTCGGCGACGTCGAGCAGGTCCGACACCCGCGGAGTCCCCAGGAGGCCCGTCTTCACGCCGGGCTTCAGCTCGTGCACGGTCCGCACACTGTCCGCGCTGAAGCTCTGCACGATCAGCCGGCCCGCCAGATGCGACCGGTCGAGCCAGCCCTCGTTGCTGAGGACCTTCAGCGTCTGCCGCTCGATGCCGGGGTACAGCTCCGGGTTCTTGATCTCCAGGAGCAGCTTCTGGTGATGCCGCTCCAGGCGGTGCACGAACTGCTCCAGCGTCGGCACGCGCGCGCCCGCGTACTCGGGTCCGAACCAGCTGCCCGCGTCCAGCCGGGCGATCTCCGCGGCGGTGAAGTCCTTCACCTTCCAGGGAGCCCGGCCGGGGAAGACCTCCTCGGCGTCGGTGGTGCGCCGCAGGTTGTCGTCGTGGAGGACGACCAGCTCGCCGTCCCTGGTCCGCTGCACGTCGTTCTCCACCCAGCGGATGCCCAGTTCCGCCGCTCTGTCCACGGCGGCCAGGGTGTTCTCGGGCGCGTAAGCGGAGGCCCCCCGGTGCGCGATGACCAGCGGCGACGTGCTGTTTCCCGCGGCCCGCGCGGGGGAGGCGGGGAACAGCAGTGCGGCAGTCCCCAGGAGTGCGGTGGTGGAGGCGGCAACAGCGCGCGCGTGCATGCGTACTCCTCGCGACGAGCGACGGCGACATCACAGACAGCACAACTGTGACAGCAGAGGGTCAACGCGAGAGGGGTGCAGGATGACCACACGTTGAACGGAGATCACCCAACTCCGCTCACTGGTACCGCACAACTGCGGCAGGGGCGTGTTTCTTTGCCGGAAAGTCGTTCGACCATTCCGGTGGGGGTCATACTCTCTGCGTCAACCCTGACCGCTCGTGCGGTCCTGGGAGGGGGCGCACATCGGGAATTCCGGGACGTACACGGGCGGGAAGGGCAGCCGCGCATGCAGGGCACGATCGACGGATTCAGCTATGGCCTGGTCACACCCCTCGTGGCCTACTTCATGGCCTGCCTCGGCGGAGCTCTGGGTCTGCGCTGCACCACCAGATCGATGCTCGTCTCCCACGCCTGGCGCCCCGGCTGGCTCGCGCTCGGCTCCGCCGCCATCGGCTCCGGCATATGGACCATGCACTTCGTCGCGATGATGGGATTCACGGTCCGCGGGACCCCGATCCACTACGACAAGGCGATGACCTTCGCGAGCCTGGCCGTCGCGATCGTCATGGTGGGTGTCGGGATCTTCATCGTCGGCTACAAGGGAGCCCGCGGTACGGCCCTGTTCACCGGCGGCACCATCACGGGGCTCGGCATCGCGTCGATGCACTACCTCGGCATGGCCAGCATGAGCCTGGACGGAAAGCTGGAGTACAACACGGTCACCGTCGGCATCTCCGTCGCCATCGCGATGGGCGCGGCCACCGCCGCACTGTGGGCCGCCGGCCAGGTCAGGGGCTTCCTGTGGAGCGTGGGCGCCAGCCTCGTCATGGGTCTCGCCGTCAGCGGCATGCACTACACCGGCATGGCCGCCCTCAGCGTCCATCTGCACGGCACGGCCGAACCCGCTACGGGAGAGTCGCCCGCGGCCCTGCTCGCGCCCATGCTGATCGGCCCGCTCGCCTTCCTGCTCCTCGCCGGCGTCGTGGTGATGTTCGACCCGCTGATGGTCATGGGGAAGCCCACCGTCGCCCCCGTCGAGCACAAGCCCGGCATCCCCGCGCACACCCACGTCCGCCACTCCGCCCACCGCCTGCGGTTCCGCCCCCGCCGCACCGTGGAGCACCAGGGGTCCCGCACCCCGCAGAACCGCTGATCAGAGCCCGTTGTCAGTGCGGGGTCGTACGGTGGATCCCATGCGGCCCGTTTCAAAGATCGAACGCACGGTGGCGCCCTTCGAGGTCGTCAGCCCCTACCAGCCGAACGGCGACCAGCCGACGGCCATCGCCGACCTCGCCCGGCGCATCCAGGCGGGCGAGAAGGACGTCGTGCTGCTCGGCGCGACCGGCACCGGCAAGTCCGCCACCACCGCGTGGATGATCGAGAAGCTCCAGCGCCCCACCCTCGTGATGGCGCCGAACAAGACGCTGGCCGCCCAGCTGGCGAACGAGTTCCGCGAGCTGCTCCCGAACAACGCCGTCGAGTACTTCGTCTCGTACTACGACTACTACCAGCCCGAGGCGTACGTCCCGCAGTCGGACACCTACATCGAGAAGGACTCCTCGATCAACGAGGAGGTCGAGCGCCTGCGCCACTCCGCGACCAACTCACTGCTCACCCGACGCGACGTCGTCGTGGTCGCCTCGGTCTCCTGCATCTACGGCCTCGGCACCCCGCAGGAGTACGTGGACCGCATGGTCCCCCTGCGCGTCGGCGAGGAGATCGACCGCGACGAGCTGCTGCGCCGCTTCGTGGACATCCAGTACACCCGCAACGACATGGCCTTCACCCGCGGCACCTTCCGCGTCCGCGGCGACACCATCGAGATCTTCCCGGTCTACGAGGAGCTGGCCGTCCGCATCGAGATGTTCGGCGACGAGATCGAGGCGCTGTCCACCCTGCACCCGCTCACGGGCGAGATCATCAGCGACGACGAGCACCTCTACGTCTTCCCGGCCTCCCACTACGTCGCCGGCCCCGAGCGCCTGGAGCGGGCCGTCAACGACATCGAGAAGGAGCTGGCCGAGCGCCTGACGGAGCTGGAGAAGCAGGGCAAGCTGCTGGAGGCCCAGCGACTGCGCATGCGGACCACGTACGACATCGAGATGCTCCGCCAGATCGGCAGCTGCTCCGGCGTCGAGAACTACTCGATGCACTTCGACGGCCGCTCACCCGGCTCCCCGCCCAACACCCTGCTGGACTACTTCCCGGACGACTTCCTCCTCGTCATCGACGAGTCCCATGTCACGGTCCCGCAGATCGGCGCCATGTACGAAGGTGACGCCTCCCGCAAGCGCACCCTCGTCGACCACGGCTTCCGGCTGCCCTCCGCCCTGGACAACCGCCCCCTGAAGTGGGAGGAGTTCCAGGAGCGCATCGGTCAGACGGTCTATCTGTCGGCCACCCCGGGCAACTACGAGATGTCCCGCTCGGACGGCTTCGTCGAGCAGATCATCCGCCCCACCGGCCTCGTCGACCCGGAGGTCGTCGTCAAGCCCACCGAGGGCCAGATCGACGACCTGGTGCACGAGATCCGGCAGCGCACCGAGAAGGACGAGCGCGTCCTGGTCACCACACTCACCAAGAAGATGGCCGAGGACCTCACGGACTACTTCCTGGAGCTGGGCATCCAGGTGCGCTACCTGCACAGCGACGTCGACACCCTGCGCCGCGTCGAACTGCTGCGTGAGCTGCGCGCCGGCGAGTACGACGTCCTGGTCGGCATCAACCTCCTGCGCGAGGGCCTCGACCTGCCCGAGGTGTCCCTGGTGGCGATCCTGGACGCCGACAAGGAGGGTTTCCTGCGCTCCGGCACGTCCCTGATCCAGACCATCGGCCGCGCCGCGCGCAACGTCTCCGGTCAGGTCCACATGTATGCCGACAAGATCACCCCGGCGATGGAGAAGGCCATCGAGGAGACGAACCGGCGCCGCGAGAAGCAGATCGCGTACAACACGGAGCGGGGCATCGACCCCCAGCCGCTCCGCAAGAAGATCAACGACATCGTCGCCCAGATCGCCCGCGAGGACATCGACACCGAGCAGCTGCTCGGCTCGGGCTACCGCAAGGCGAAGAAGGACGGCGGAGGCACCAAGGCGCCTGTGCCCTCGCTCGGCAAGGCGGCCGGGGCGGCCAAGTCCAGCAAGGGCAGGGGCAAGAGCAAGGCCGAGGAGACGGTGCCGACCGACCGCCCCGCGGCCGAACTGGCCGGGCAGATCGAGGAACTCACCGCGCGGATGCGGGCTGCCGCCGCGGAGCTCCAGTTCGAGATCGCGGCCCGGCTGCGCGACGAGGTCTCCGAGATGAAGAAGGAACTGCGTCAGATGAAGGAGGCGGGCCTGGCCTGACAGCGTGCCGCGCACGCGCAGTGTTGCAAGACCGACACAAAGTGCGGAGCGGGGTACGTCGCTGTCAGTGCCCCTGCGTAGGGTTCTGGTCAACCGCGACTACGCGGCAACAGGGGACGTTCGAGAGGGGAATCAGCGCGTGACCGTCAACATGACCAAGGGTCAGGCCATCAGTCTGCAGAAGAACGACGGTGGCAGTCTGACCGCGGTTCGCATGGGTCTCGGCTGGCAGGCGGCTCCCCGGCGCGGCCTGTTCGGCTCGCGCACGCGGGAGATCGACCTCGACGCCTCCGCCGTCCTGTTCGCGGACAAGCAGCCGGTCGACGTCGTCTTCTTCCGCCACCTGGTGAGCGACGACGGCTCGGTGCGTCACACCGGTGACAACCTCGTCGGAGGTGTCGGTCAGGGCGGCGACGACGAGGCGATCCTCGTCGACCTCGCGCGGGTCCCGGTCCACATCGACCAGATCGTCTTCACCGTCAACTCCTTCACCGGCCAGACCTTCCAGGAGGTGCAGAACGCGTTCTGCCGCCTGGTCGACGAGACCAACGGCCAGGAGCTCGCCCGCTACACGCTCGCCGGCGGCGGCCAGTACACGGCCCAGATCATGGCCAAGGTCCACCGCACGGGCCAGGGCTGGACGATGACGGCCCTGGGCAACCCGGCCAACGGCCGTACGTTCCAGGACCTGATGCCGACGATCCTGCCGGTGCTCTGAGCGCACCCGGGCCCCGCAGTCGCGGGGCTCGGGGAGCAGCACCCGACTCCACACAACGACACAGGGGGACCAAGGCGATGACGGCCGAGCTGGTGCGGGGGCAGAACCATCCGCTCTCCCAGGCCCGTCTGGAGATCCGGATCTCGGCCGGTACGCCGATCGTGGCCGTGGCCGCGCTCGGTGACGAGAACGGCCGGATCCACGGCGAGGAGTGGGTGGCCCACCCGGGCGCACCGGCCCAGCCGGGTCTCGAGGTCCCCCGGCAGGCCGCCGCCGACCATCGCCTCGCGGTGGACCTGGACGCCGTGCCGGAGGCCGTCCACCGGGTGAGCGTGCTGCTCGCCCTGCCCGTCGGCGGGACAGGGCCGGTCCGCTTCGGCGCGGTGGCGGCCCCCTTCGTCGCCGTCACCGGCCTCGACGGTGGCGAGGTCGCCAGCTACACCATCACCGGTCTGGAAGCCGAGTCGGCCGTCGTCGCCCTGGAGCTCTACCGCCGGCAGGGTGCCTGGAAGGTGCGCGCCGTCGGCCAGGGCTACGCGGGAGGCCTCGCCGAACTCCTCGCCGACCAGCAGCTGTCCCAGGCCCACCAGCTCGCCGGCAGCATCGACGACGCCGTGTCCCAGGGGCTGGCCCGCTCGGTGCAGGCGCCCCCGCCGCGCACGGCGGACGGCGACCGCTCCCGGCAGACGGCGGCGCCTGCCCTCGGCCCGGACCAGGGCGGCACCGCGCCTCAGCCGGGCCCCGTGCCACCGGTGTCGCCGTACAGCGGCCAGACGCCCGGCGGCCCTGGCCAGCCCGCACCCCAGCAGCCGCCGTATCCCGGCTCCGCCCCGGAATCTGACGCCGTCCCCCAGCCGTCCGCGCCCACGGCCGCCGGCCCCATCGACTACAGCCACCCACGCCGTCAGAACGCCGCTCCGCCCCCGCCTCCGCCGGCCGCGCCCCCGGCCGCACCCGGACAGCCCGCCCAGCCCGTCGCGGGCGACGCGACCGGCTGGTCCATGGAGGAGCGGCTCTACAACCAGGTGTGGGGCATGTTCGAGGACCTGGCCCGCACCACCGCCGCCTACCGCAGTGCCGTCGACTTCGCCGAGTCACGCATGGACAAGGAACTGGAGCAGGTTCTCTCCGACCCGCGCAGCCGCATCGGCGGGCAGGGCGACGCCGCCCGCGAGGCGGCCCGGGCCCGGCACGCCCAGCTCGTCGCCCAGGCGCGGGAGGCCCTCGACCGGGACCTCGCCCAGCTCGCCGCCGAGGCCGACGTCGTCGAACCGGCACTGCCACCGGCGTACGCCCGCTGGGACAACCCGGCGTGGCACGCCTACCGGGTGCCGATGGAGATCCCCATGGCCCTGCGGCTGGGCGACCTCCACCTCCCCGAGGCCGACAGGATCCGCATCCCGATGCTGGTCCGGCTGCCGCTGGAGCGCGGCCTGTGGATCGACAGCGGACCGGCCGGATCGTCCGACGGTTCGTCCACCGACTCCCACGCCATGAGCCGTCTCGCCATGGAGACGGCGGTCGCGCACGCGGCCCGGCTGCTCGCCGTCTACCCGGCGGGCGAATTCACCGTCCACGTCATCGACCCGGCCGGCTCGGGGGCACAGCCGCTTGCACCCCTCGTGCAGACCGGGGTGCTCGCGGCCCCGCCCGCCCTCGGCGCCGCCGGGGTGGCGGACGTGCTGGGCCGGCTCACCCAGCGGGTCGACCTGGTGCAGATGGCGGTCCGGGGCGGCGCCGCCGACTCCCTCCCGCCCGGGTTCGACACCTCCCAGCAGCTCCTGATCGTCAACGACTTCCCGCACGGTTTCGACGACCGGGCCGTCAACCAGCTGCGCTACCTCGCCGACGAGGGCCCCGCCTTCGGCGTCCATCTGATGATGGTGGCCGACCGTGAGCAGTCTTCGGGATACGGGCCTTTGCTCGACCCGCTGTGGCGTTCGCTGCTGCGACTGACCCCGGTGGCCGACGACCACCTCGCCGACCCGTGGGTCGGTCACGCGTGGACGTACGAGCCGTCGCTCGTGCCGCCCGGCAGCCAGGTCCTCCAGCAGGTGCTCTCCCGGGTGGCCACCGCCCGTACCAAGTTCATGTAAAGCCCTCCGACCAGGGCTTTTGGTTCTTCTTTTGCCGATTGCTTTACCTGTTCTTGGTGAACGGGTACTGTTGACGGCACGGAGGGGAGTACTCCCTGTCTGCTGCGGCGTACCCGTCAATACGGATCAGGCCAGATCCCGGGGCGTCGGCCCATCTCTGGGTGGAAGAGACCTCCGGCAGCGACGACGCTGACATTTGCCGTTACGACTGCCGGAGGCGCAGTGGATGTTTCCATGACCCTATGGGTCCTGACGATCGTGGGCCTCGCCGCCCTCATCGCGGTCGACTTCTTCATCGGCCGCAAGCCGCACGACGTTTCGATCAAGGAAGCCGGGATCTGGACGATCGTCTGGATCGTCCTGGCCGCGCTCTTCGGCTTCGGTCTGCTCCTGTTCGCCGGCGGTCAGCCCGCCGGTGAGTTCTTCGCCGGCTTCATCACCGAGAAGTCGCTCAGCGTCGACAACCTCTTCGTCTTCGTCCTGATCATGGCGAAGTTCGCGGTTCCGTCGCAGTACCAGCAGCGTGTGCTGCTGATCGGTGTCCTCATCGCCCTGGTCCTGCGGGCGATCTT
The DNA here is from genome assembly GCF_009872555.1 of Streptomyces sp. SID5643. NCBI lineage: Bacteria > Bacillati > Actinomycetota > Actinomycetes > Kitasatosporales > Streptomycetaceae > Streptomyces > Streptomyces sp. SID5643. Next base: position 40,968 of record NZ_WWIC01000074.1, on the reverse strand, counting down.
CATCGCCGCCGGTGCGGCGATCCTCGCCAGCTTCGCCTGGGTGTTCTACATCTTCGGCGCGTTCCTGATCTACACCGCCTGGAAGCTCATCCAGGAGGCCCGTGCCGACGAGGAGGACGAGGAGTTCGAGGAGAACAAGCTCCTCAAGGCCGCCGAGCGCCGCTTCGGCGTGGCGGACCGGTACCACGGCACCAAGCTGTGGATCGAGGAGAACGGCAAGCGGGTCATGACCCCGATGCTGGTCGTGATGCTGGCCATCGGTACCACCGATGTGCTCTTCGCCCTCGACTCCATCCCCGCGATCTTCGGCCTGACGCAGGATCCGTACATCGTCTTCACCGCCAACGCGTTCGCCCTGATGGGTCTGCGCCAGCTGTACTTCCTCATCGGCGGCCTGCTCAAGAAGCTGGTCCACCTCAGCTACGGACTGTCGATCATCCTGGGCTTCATCGGCGTGAAGCTGGTGCTGCACGCGCTGCACGAGTCCGGGGTGCACGTCCCCGAGATCAGCATTCCGGTCTCGCTCGGCGTGATCTGTTCCGTCCTGATCGTCACCACGATCACCAGCCTGCGCGCTTCCAGGAAGCAGGAGGCCGCCGAGGCGGCGCAGGGCAGGAGCGACGGCGCCACCAAGGACAGCATCGACGTCTGACCCCGTCCGGTCGCATCGGATCAAGGAGAATCATGCTCAGGAGCGGTGCTCGGCGAATTGCCGACCACCGCTCCTGGTGCTTGCTTGGTCCTGGGTGCGTTCCCTCCCCGGGGAACGCGGAGGCCGGCTGGAGGCACCGTGAAGTTCGTGCAGATCATCGATTTCGAGACCGACCGCCTGGCAGAGATGCAGCAGGTGATCGAGGAAGCCGGGCAGCGCTCAGCCGGCCGGACGGGCGGTCCCACCCGCAGCATGCTCCTGAGGGACCGGGACAGGCCCAACCGCTTTCTTGCGGTCATCGAGTTCGCATCGTTCGAGGAGGCCATGCGTAACAGTGACGATCCCGAAACCAGCCGGATGGCGGAGCGACTGGACGCCCTTTCCCTCAACGAGCGGGTGTTCACCAACTGCGACCTCGTGGACGCGCGTGACCTCGAGTAATCCCGCGGCACAGCTTCAGGGGCGTCGCGTGACCGCGACGCCGGGCCCCTTCACGTCTGCGACGATCACGGCATGACCGCTCGGAGCAGGCCGCTCACGGCGCAGTGGACGACTCTGATTCCCCTGCTCGCGGCCGTGCTGCTGGTCTTCACCTGGGGGCGTGACCTGCCGGCGGGAATCGTCGTGCTGGTGACGCTGGTCCTCGCGGGCGCCGTCCTGGCCGCAGTGCATCACGCCGAAGTGGTGGCCCACCGGGTCGGGGAACCGTTCGGCTCCCTCGTGCTCGCCGTCGCCGTCACGATCATCGAGGTCGCCCTCATCGTGACCCTGATGATCGACGGCGGGGACAAGAGCGCGACCCTGGCCAGGGACACGGTCTTCGCAGCCGTGATGATCACATGCAACGGCATCGTCGGCCTGTGCCTGCTGGTCGCCTCGCTGCGGCACGGCACAGCCGTCTTCAACCCCGAAGGCACCGGCGCCGCACTCGCGACCGTCGCGACTCTCGCCACGCTCAGCCTGGTCCTGCCGACCTTCACCACCAGCAAGCCGGGGCCGGAGTTCTCCACCGTCCAGCTGACCTTCGCGGCGCTCTCCTCGCTCATCCTGTACGGGCTGTTCGTCACCACACAGACCCGGCGGCACCGGGACTACTTCCTGCCGATCACCCGCCACGGAGAGGTGATCACCGAAGAGGAGCACGCCGAGGCGCCGAGCGCCCGTGCCGCCCTGATCAGCCTGGGACTGCTGGGTCTCGCCCTGATCGGTGTGGTCGGTCTGGCCAAGGGGGTCTCGCCGACCATCGAGTCCGGGGTGGACGCGGCCGGACTGCCGCAGGCCGTGGTCGGCGTGGTGATCGCGCTGCTGGTGCTGCTCCCGGAGACCATCGCCGCGTTGCGCTCCGCCCGCCGCGACCGGGTGCAGACCAGTCTCAACCTCGCCCTCGGCTCGGCCATGGCCAGCATCGGACTGACCATCCCCGCCGTCGCCCTCGCCTCGGTATGGCTCTCCGGCCCCCTGGTCCTCGGCCTGGGCGCCACCCACATGGTGCTGCTCGCCCTGACCGTGGTGGTCGCCTCGCTGACCGTGGTGCCGGGCCGGGCCACACCGCTCCAGGGCGGGGTCCACCTGGTGCTGTTCGCGGCGTACCTGGAACTGGCGATCAACCCTTAGGCACGCACCTGCCCCGGCGATCAACCCGAAGGCGCGCACCCGCCCAGATGGGCGACCATGTGCAGCCGGGCGACGCCGGCACCCAGAGGCCAGGGCATCAGCGCCACCCCACCTCGGCTCACCCCGCTGGAGCCTCCGCAGCCGCACCCACGCGCACCGGGCGCGTCTCCGGCAGCAACGCGAAGCACCCGAGGCTCAGCAGCGCGATCGCCGTCAGATACGCGGCCACGCCCCACGGCACCCGCCCGCCCTGCTCGGCCAGGGCCGTCGCCACGATCGGTGTGAGCGCTCCTCCCACGACCCCGCCGAGGTTGTAGCCGACGGCGGCACCGGTGCAGCGCACCCGTGGCTCGTACAGCTCCGGCAGATACGCGGCGATCACGGCGAACATGGTGATGAACGCGAGCATCGCCCCCAGGAAGCCGAGGAACATCGGCAGCGGCGCCCCCGTGGCGAGCAGCGCGACCATGGGGAACATCCACAGAGCGGCGGCCGCGCACCCGGCCAGACACAGCGGCCGTCGGCCGCAGCGGTCCCCGAGCAGCGCCATCAAAGGGGTCAGCGCACCCTTCACGAGTACCGCGCCCATGATGCAGGTCAGCATGACGCTGCGGCTCACGCCGAGCTGCTCCGTCCCGTAGGCGAGGGACCAGGTCGTCACCGCGTAGAAGATCGCGTAGCCGATCGCGAGTCCTCCGCCGGTCAGCAGGAGGGTCCGCCAGTGGTTGCGGACGACCTCGGCGAGCGGCACGCGCGCGTGGTCGTCGATCTGGAGAAAGGAGGGGCTCTCCGTGAGCGACGACCGCAGCCACAGCCCCACGACGGCCAGCACCCCCGCCGCCCAGAACGGCACCCGCCACCCCCACGCGGCGAACTGAGCCTCGGTCAGCGTCGAGGACAAGCCCAGCACCACGCCGTTGGCGAGCAGGAACCCCAGTGCGGGCCCGACCTGCGGGAAGCTCGACCACAGGGCGCGCCGTTCGGCCGGCGCGTGCTCCACGGCCAGCAGCACCGCGCCGCCCCACTCGCCGCCGAGTCCGAGCCCCTGGAGGAAGCGCAGCACCAGGAGCAGCAGCGGGGCGATCACGCCGATCGAGTCGTACGTCGGCACGCACCCGACCGCGACCGTGGAGGCCCCGGTCAGCAGCAGGGAGGCGACGAGGACCGGCCGCCGCCCGCGCCGGTCCCCGATGTGCCCGAAGAGCACCGAGCCGAGCGGCCGGGCCACGAAGCCCACCCCGAAGGTGGCGAAGGCGGCCAGTGTCCCGGCCACCGGCGAGAAGGTAGGGAAGAACAGCGGCCCCAGGATCAGGGCCGCCGCAGTGCCGTAGACGAAGAAGTCGTAGAACTCGATGGCGGTGCCGGCGAGCGAGGCGGCCGCCAGGCGCGGCATGGAGGGGGTTCTCACGGTGCGTACGTCGTGCATGCCGCGTCAACTACCCACCGTGACAGCCGGTTACGGGGGCGCGCGGGGGGCTTGGGGGCCCTCAGTACGTGACCGTGATGCGCCGGGCGGGTCCGTCCACGCGCACGGTCCCCCCGTACGGGATCACCAGTTGCGGATCGGTGTGCCCGAAGTCCACGTCGAAGACGACCATCGTGTCGGGGGCGTACGTCCGCATGGCACGCAGGACGGCCTCCCGCTGGTCGGCCGCGTAACGAGCGGCCTCCTGCGGGGTGTTGGGCCGCTCGAAGGACCATGTCTTCGGCCGGCCCACCAGCAGAGCCGGGAAGCGCCCCAGCAGGCCGCGTTCGCCCATGCTCCGCAGCGTGGTGAAGACCTCGCTGGAGCTCGGCATGTCCTCCGAGGTCTCCAGGAGCAGCACGCCGCCGTCGTACTCGGACAGGTCGCGCGCGATCTCGCGGTCGGCCATCAGCAGCCAGGCGAGGATCTCCACGCAGCCGCCCCAACTGCGGCCCTCGACCACCCGCTCGGAATTCACCCAGGTCCAGCCGGACCCGGGGCGGGTCTCCGGCTCGGCGTCGAACGTCGCCGGGTCCGCCCAGTCCCGGTCGATGTCACGCCACCGCTCGGCGGGCCGCAACTCGTACGGACCGGAGGTGAACAGGGCCGCCCGCAACGACTCGGCGGTCAGCGGGTGCATGGCTCCGGGGCGGCCCAGTTCGCACATCACGCTCCCGCCGTGGAAGCCGACGATGCCGCAGGTGCGCAGGAACGCGAGCAGGTTGGTGTTGTCGCTCATCCCGAAGAACGGCTTCGGGTTGGCGCGGATCAACTCCCGGTCGAGGTAGGGCAGCACGGTGATCTGGTCGTCGCCGCCGATCGACGCGATGACCGCCTTGATGCCCGGGTCGGCGAAGGCGGCGTGGATGTCGTCGGCCCGCTCCTTCGGCGTGGAGCCCATCGTGCGGGTCGCCGGATACTCGACCGGCTCCAGCCCGTACTCCTTGCGCAGGCGCTCCAGGCCCAGCTCGTAGGGGAGCGGGAAGAGCCCCGGCAGACCGGAGGAGGGCGAGATCACGGCGATGCGGTCGCCGGCGGACGGCTTAGGAGGATAGGCCGGGCTGATAGGGCTCGTCATACCGGGAGGCTAAGGCCCGGCGGGCTGCCGGCGCACCGTGATAAATCCGGCCCGCCCACCGGGACGTATCGGCCGGCGCACGGCGTGACCCGTGCACGCACCGGGACGATATCCGCCCGCGCACCGTGATAGACCGGCTGTGAGCGGCGGTCCGCCCTGGCCGCCCGACCCTGAACGGACCGGAGGAACCGTGCCCCGCACCCTGGCCCACGCCCCGATCATGATCCTCAACGGGCCCAACCTGAACCTCCTCGGCCACCGCCAGCCGGAGATCTACGGTTCCGACACCCTCGCCGACGTAGAGGCCCTGTGCGCCAAGGCGGCGGCAGCGCACGGCGGAACCGTCGACTTCCGCCAGTCCAACCACGAGGGCGAGCTGGTCGACTGGATCCACGAGGCGCGGCTGAACCACTGCGGCATCGTGATCAACCCCGGTGCCTACTCGCACACCTCCGTCGCCATCCTGGACGCCCTCAACACCTGTGACGGTCTGCCGGTGCTGGAGGTCCACATCTCCAACATCCACCAGCGCGAGACGTTCCGGCACCACTCGTACGTCTCGCTGCGCGCCGACGGGGTCATCGCGGGCTGCGGCGTGCAGGGGTACGTGTTCGGTGTGGAGCGCGTCGCGGCGCTGGCGGGGGCGGGCACGGCGGACGCGTGAGTGGGTGAGGGCAAGGCCCGCCGACCATGGCAGGCGCCCCTTACAGGCCGCGCGGCCTCTCTTTACAGGCTCACAGGCCGAGCAGCCCCCTTGCAGGCCGCGCGGCCCCCTGAGCCCGGCGGCTTCCTACAGCCTCCCCGCCTCCACGATCCGCCGCAGGAAGCGCCGCGTGCGCTCCTGCCGCGGATCCCCGAAGACCTGCTCGGCGGTGCCGCGCTCCAGCACCACGCCGCCCTCCAGGAAGCACACCTGGTCGGCGACCTCCCGGGCGAAGCCCATCTCGTGGGTGGCCAGCACCATGGTCATGCCCTCGTCCTTCAGACCACGGACGACGGTGAGTACCTCGCCCACCAGCTCGGGATCGAGGGCGGCGGTGATCTCGTCGAGCAGCAGCAGCCGGGGGCGTACGGCCAGGGCGCGCACGATCGCCACCCGCTGCTGCTGGCCGCCGCTCAGCCGGTCCGGATACGCTTCCGCCTTCCCGCCGAGCCCCAGCCGCTCCAGCAGCTCCCGCGCGCGTGCCTCGGCCTCGGCCCGGGACACACCGTGCACACGGCGCGGGGCGAGCGTGATGTTGTCCAGCACCGACATGTGCGGGAACAGGTTGTACGCCTGGAACACCACGCCGATCCGGCGCCGCACGGCGTCCCGGTCGGCCCGCGGGTCGGTGACTTCCTCGTCGTCCAGCCAGATCGCCCCGTCGTCGATCTCCTCCAGCAGGTTGGCGCACCGCAGCAGGGTGGACTTGCCGGAGCCGGAGGCGCCGATCAGCGCGGTGACGGTGTGCGGGGCGACCTCCAGATCGACGTCCCGCAGGACGACCGAGCCGCCGAAGGTCTTGCGGACGGACTCCATGCGCAGCACGGGGGTCTGGCTCATATGGCTCCTCCCTGGGCCTGTCGGCGGTCCATCCGCGCGGTCACCCAGTCCGTGAAGCGGGTCATGGGGATGGTCAGCGCGACGAAGACGAGCCCCGCGACGATGTAGGGCGTGTAGTTGAGACTGCGGCCCACGATGATGTCGGCGGCCCGTACGGCGTCCACCGCACCGCCGATCGAGACGAGTCCGGTGTCCTTCTGCAGCGACACCAGGTCGTTCAGCAGCGGCGGCACCTGGCGGCGCACCGCCTGCGGGAGCACCACGTACCGCAGCGCCTGCCGGTTGCTCAGCCCCAGCGAGCGGGCAGCGGCGCGCTGCGAGGGGTGTACGGACTCGATGCCGGCGCGGAACACCTCGGCCACGTACGCCGAGTACGTCAGAGTGAGCGCGGTGCCGCCGAGCAGCACCGGGTCGACGGTCACGCCCTGCAACCGCAGCGCCGGGACGCCGAGGACCACGATCATCAGATTGATGATGAGCGGCAGCCCCCGGAAGAAGTCCGTGTAGGCGGCGGCCAGGAACCGCAGGGGGAAGAACACCGGACCGCGCAGCGTGCGGGCGACGGCGATCAGCATGCCGAGGACGAGCACGGCGGCACCGCAGATCAGCAGCAGCCGGACGTTCAGCCACAGCCCTTCCAGGACCTTCGGGAGCGCCTCGCGCGCGTACCCAGGGTCGAAGAAGGTCTCCTTGGTGCGCGGCCAGCCCGGGGCGCTGATGACGACCAGGTAGAGAACGACCGCGGTGACGAGGGTGGAGAGCGCGCCGATCGCCGTCGCGCGCCGGGCGCGGGCGCGCTGGTACCGCTCCCGGTCCCGGCGCCGCTGCGACGGGACGTAGTCGTCCGCCGCGTCGCGCTCGCCGGAGCCCAGTTCCTCCTTGTCGAGCGTCACTTGAGCACCGGCGCGTCGACGGCCTCCGACAGCCACTGCTGCTCGATCTTCGCGAGCGTGCCGTCCTCGCGCAGGCTGTCCACGGCCCGCGAGACGCAGGAGGTGAGCGCGCTTCCCCTGTCCAGCACGAGGCCGAACTGCTCCGGCGTGCCGCCCTGTTGCTCGAACTGGCCGACGATCGTCGCGTCGGTGATCTCGGCCCCGGTGATGTAGAACGCGGTCGGCAGATCGACGACGATCGCGTCGACCTGGCCGTTCTTGAGCGCGGACTTGGCCTGGTCGTTCTTGCCGTAGACGGCTGCCTGCTGCGTGGGCCGCACCACGTCGTCGATGGAGGCGAGGCTGGTGGTGCCGACCTGCGCGCCCAGCTTCACGTTCTTCAGCTCCGCGATGCTCTTCGCCTTCGCGGCCTTGGAGCCCTTCAGCGCGAGGACGGCCTGGCGCACGTCGTAGTAGCCGGAGGAGAAGTCCACGGCCTTCTTGCGCTCTTCGCTGATGGACACCTGGTTGATGTCGAAGTCGAAGGTCTTCTCACCGGGTGCGAATGCCTTGTTGAAGGGGACGGTCTGCCAGACGACCTCGTCCTTGGCGTAACCGAGCCGGTCGGCGACGGCGTAGGCGACCGCCGACTCGAAACCCTTGCCGTTGGCGGGCTTGCCGTACTTGAACCACGGCTCGTAGGCGGGCTCGTCGGTGGCTATCGTCAGCCGACCCGAGGTCCGGGTGGCCAACGCGCCCTTCTCGCACGTGCTTCCGGCGGACGACGACGGCTTGCCTGACTCCTCGGGCTGCGGAGCGCAGCTCACGGCGGCAGTGAGGAGGACGACGGCGACGGCAGCGCGGCGCAGAGTGCGCGGGGCAGGATGCATGGCGGGAGATTGACAGCCGACAGGCCCGTCTGTCGAGGTCACGACGCCACATGTCCGGATAGTGGGAACGGGTGTTGCAGTCTCGTGAACACACCCGGGGTGCGGCCGTGTTGGCATGCGCCGGGGCCGCCGGCCGAGGGCGGGGATCGACAGGCCGGCGGCCCATCCGCCCAGGGGCCGTCGTCCTGCGCGGGGCTGCCATCAGTTGACTGCGCAATCAGCTTCGAGGGGAGCGCGTGCGCGACACCGGCAGGTGCGAACGATTCACACGGGGCACATGCCTCACCACCCGCGCGCGTGCCACTCCGGCAGGTGCGGGCGCTCCGCGCCCAGACTCGTGTCGTTGCCGTGCCCCGGGTAGACCCAGGTCTCGTCCGGAAGGGCGTCGAAGATCTTGGTCTCGACGTCGTGGAGGAGACGGGCGAACGCCTTCGGGTCTTTGATGTTGCCCACATCGCCGGAGAATCCCTGGGGTTCCCTCTCGTGAACACAAAGACGCTCCCGCGCCGTACCCTCGTCTTCTTGTACGCGCGGATCTCCGAGGACCCCCGCCACCGCCGACGGGGCGTCAGCCGGCAGATGAGCGACCTGCGCACGTTCTCCGAGGAGAACGGCTGGGAGGCAGGCGGCGAGTACATCGAGAACGACGTCTCCGCCCACTCGGGCGATGAACGCCCCGAGTACGACCGGCTGATGGCCGACGCCGTTGGGGCCGCCCGGTAACTCGGTGTCCGGGTAATCGTCGCGGGCTACCACCCGTCACGCGTGTGGCGGCGCCGTGTGGAGCGCGCGCAAGCGATCGAGGACTTGCGGCACGCGGGGTACTGGGTCGCGTTCGAGTCGGGCGGCCTGTTCAACATGGCGAAGGCGTCGGACCGGTCGCAGCTCGCCAACCTTGGCGAGTCCGACACTGCCGAGTCCGAGGTCAAGTCTGAGCGCGTGGCGCGCGCTGCCCTGGAGCGCGCCCAGGAGGGCCGGGCGAACGGGGCAGTGGCGTACGGGTGGCGGCGTCAGTACGAGTACGACGCCCGCGGCCAGGTCTGCGGCTTCCATGACGTCGAGGACCCCGTACAAGCTGGCGTAGTCCGTGACATCGTCCAGCGCCTGCTGTCCGGAGCCAGCCTCATCGGGATCACGGCCGACCTGAACGACCGTGGGGCGCCTGCGCCCCGTGCGGGGATGCGGCTCAAGCGGCGGGCTGTTGGGCAGAACGCGGACGGGTCGCTGTGGAACAAGACCAGCGTGAAGAAGCTGGCGCTGCGGCCGGCGAACGTGGGGCTTCGCGTCCACCAGGGCGTCGAGTACAAGGCGGCCCGGCCGGCGCTCATCACGGACGAGCAGTACGCGCAGCTACGGAACCTGTTCGCGGAGCGGGCCGACGTGCGGGAGCTACCCGGTGCACGGAAGCACCTGCTGACGTGGGGTGAGGTGGCGACGTGCGGGCCGTGCGGGGCGGTGTTCCGGGTCGCGCCGAGAGGGAACGCGAAGCGGGGTCGGAAGCAGCCGACGTACATCTGCGATGCGAGCGGCTGCGTCGGCCGGAACGAGGAAGCCCTCGACCGGTACGTGGGGCGCGTCGTAGTGGGGGTGCTGTCGCGGCCGGAGGCGGCCGATGTCTTTCGGGGCGACGATTCGGCGGCCCTGGCGGCTCTCGACCGGGCTGAAGGGTTGAAGGCGCGGCAGGAGGCGGCGGCGGACGACTACGCGGACGGGGTCATCACCCGTGAGCAGCTGCGGCGTATCACGGCGAAGCTGGCGAAGCAGATCACGGAGGCTTCGGGCGAGGCGCGCCGGTTGCGGCCGACGTTCGACCTGGATGCGTTCGATGGCCTCGTAGGGCCGCGCGCCGGGGAGGCGTGGGAGGCTCTCGCGGTGCCGCAGAAGCGGCGGGTCCTGGACGGCTTGGGACTGAGGTTGAAGGTGTACCCGGTGGCGCGGCGCGGCCCGGGGTATGAGTCCACCATTGCGCTTCAGTGGGCGCGGACGGACAGCTGAGCACGCGGGAACCGAAACCGGCCCGGCAGGGTTACGCCTTGCCGGGCCCGCGGATTTCGTCCCAGAGCCTGCCGCTGGCCTCACTGAAGTCGTGCATGCGGTGCTCGCGAGCTTCTCGCTGCGCATCGGTCTCATCGTCGGGAATGTGTAGCCCGACTTCAGGTGCCGCCCATGCCGGCATCGCGAGCCATGCGGTAAACGAGCAGCTTGGGCCCGGGTTCGCCTCCGGCGCGGCCTTTCACCGCAGGGGCGAGCCATCCTTCCTTGCGGGCTCGGGCGAGCCAGGTGCAGATCGTCTCCGTCGGCCGGTCGAACCGAGCCGCCACTCGCGCCAGGGGGCCAGACGGTGCCTCATCGGCGGTCTCCTTCAGGTACGCCTCTGCGAGCTGCCGCAACAGATCGTCGGTGATGGCGGGGCGCCCCCCCGCGGCACGGGCTCCCGGGTTCCTTGCGTCGAGTTGCGGACCTGGCAGGGAGCCGGCCTTCGTCGAGAGCGAGCAGCGTCTACAGGGAACTCATGATGCGCCCGACCGGAAGCCCCTTGACCTGGACAGCGCTCAGCGCTCCGGCCGGGTCGGTGGACCGGACTTCGAGGCGCGTGAGATGGACGGTTTGGCCGGACAGGCGCGCCTCGCCGGTGACAGTCACAGGCCCGTCCTCGTAGGAAAACAGCCGGGTCCTGCGCCGCCGAGCTTCGCGCGGAGTACGAGGACGGCGCATCCGTCGAGGCTGTCTTCGACCGGCACGGGATCAGTCGGTCAACCGCCAAACGGCTTCTGACCGAGGCAGGTGCCCGCATGCGGCCCGCAGGGGTGCCCGCGGACATGGTCGGGTCCAGGCCGGCCACCGCCGAGGATCCAGACCGCCAGAACACCCGCCCCGCCGCAGCTTCAGCCGACGATGTGTTCACCTTGTTCATCTTTTCGAAAGCCACCGCAGACGACGACCCGTTGACCGACGCCAACCTCCTTCAGGCCACCGTCCTCGGCGCACTGCCGCCCGGTGCCCCGGCCCCGGAGCTGCTGGGCATCCACCGCGCGGCCGACTGGACCGCCGTTGTCTTCGCCCACCTCGACGGCCCCATCTCTCCCCGGCCTCCGGCGACGCCGAACTCGCGGCCGACCTCGACCCCGACTCCAGCGCTCACCAGCCACTGGCACCGCAACGCCCGCCAACCTGTACCCTCTCGGTGCCCCGGGGCTGCGTGCCTACCAGCACCGTGCGGAGGCTGCTGGTCTCGCGCTCGTCGGCTACCGACTGAGCTGAAAGCACGGCGACCTAACCGGGTCGCATAACTACTACGGGGTCACAGCCGATCAGCTCGGGCAGGAGTGATGACGCTGTGGCCAAGCGCGATGTATGGGTGCGCCTGGGGGACGAACTGGGGGTGCCGGTAAGAACTCTGTCAACACGGCGGGCGCGTCCCCCATGGGGCCGGTACCTTCGGGGGCCGGCCCCATGACGCGTTACGGGAGGGAAACTCCATGGGCACTTCGAACGACCCCCACATCGAGCTCGCGGACGCCGTGCAGAGCATCCGCGACGAGCTGCTGACAGCGGCACGGCGCTCCACGGGGCAGGACGTCGTTTTCGAAGTGGGGGACATTCAGATGGAGTTCACCGTCGAGATTCGCAAGGAGGCCAAGGCCGGGTCGAAGGTCCGGGCCTGGGTCGTCGACGCGGCCGCGGACGCAGCGTACGGCAACACCCGTACCCACAAGGTTTCCTTCACCCTGCGGGCGCGGGACGCCGGCAGCGGCGCACCGCTGAAGATCCGCAACGAGACAGAGGGCAGCGCCGACACCTTCGGCCGTGGCACCCGTCCCGCGCCGTGATGCTGCGTTCGGCAGTTGACCGGACCGTCGCGATCCTGGCCGGCTCGCAGGGCACCGGCGTCATGCTGACTCCCCGGCTCGTTCTGACCAGTGCGCATGTGCTGTGGGACCGGGAGTGGATCCGCGCCGTACATCCGCAGAGCGAACAGCCCCTGCCCGCGCGCACCGTGTGGCGGGACGACGACAGCGACGTGGCCCTGCTGCTGACCGGTGAGGAACTGGTGGACCCCGAGCGCTGGGAGCTGCCCAGGCTCCGCTGGGGCGCCCTCGGCGCGCCCGACCCGCTGCCGGGCTGCCAGGTCGTCGGCTTTCCCGCCGTGCAGCGGTTCGGCCCCACCGGTCATCTGGAGTACGACCAGCTCACGGGCACCGTGCTGCCCATGGCGGGACGGATCAGATCCACGCTCGTCGTCGAGTTCGACCGGGCGCCGGTGGCCGACCCCGCGCCCGGCGAGTCACCCCTGGCCGGGCTGTCTGGTGCGCCCGTGTTCGCCGGCGCGGTGCTGATCGGTGTGGTCACCCAGATACCGCAGGGACGCGGCCACCGACGCGTTGAGGCGGTCCCGGTGGAGCAGGTGCTCCGGGCACCGGGCTTCCCTCACCATGTGGTGGGAGCCGAACCGGGCCACATCCCGCCGGTCGTGGAGTCGGTGACAGCCGGCGATCACAGCCGCGACGAACAGTTCGAACGTCATTACGGACACGCCCTGCGCGCCCGCTACCGCAAGATCGAGATCTTCGGCATCGACGAACTGGGCACCACGGAGACCAACTGGGACCTCGACACGGCGTATCTGAGCCTGGAGGCGATCTCCGCGCCGGAGGCACACGAGAACGCCGCCCTGAACCGGTCGGTCGCCGCGCCGCGCCGGATCAACGAACTCCTCGCCGATCGCCCGCGGACCGTGCTGCGCGGCGAGGCCGGCGCCGGCAAGACCACCCTGGTCTGGTGGCTCGCCTCGCACGCGGCCTGCGGTGCGCTCGGTCACGAGCTCGCCGAACTGAACCACCTGGTGCCCTTCGTCGTCCCCATGCGCAGCCTGCCCGCCCGAGGCATGGCCTTCCCCAAGCCTCATGAGCTCGCCACGGTTGCGGAGCTGCAGATCGACGGGGTCCCCGAAGGGTGGGCCCGTCGTGTCCTGGAGGCGGGCCGGGCCCTTCTCCTCGTTGACGGCATGGACGAGGTTCCGCCGGCCGACCGGGAGGAGGCCCGGCGCCGCCTGACCGACCTGCTGGTGATGTACCCGCACAACCGCTGCCTCGTCACCGTGCGCCCCCTCGCGGTGGCCGCCGACTGGCTCAGCGCCGAGGGCTTCGAGGAACTGCGGCTCCTGCCCATGCGCGACGAGGACGTCTTGGCGTTCTCCCGTGCCTGGCATGCCGCCGCCCGCCTCGAGTGCGCGGGTTTCCGCGACACCCACCGGGCCGCCACCGAGGACCAGAACCTCCGCGACCTGGAACGCGGTCTGGAACAGGAGCTGGCCCACAATCCGACCCTGCTCCACCTCTCCCGCAGCCCCCTGCTGGCAGCCGTCATCTGCGCGCTGCACCGGCGCCGAAGGGGCTTTCTGCCGGAGACGCGCTGGTCGCTCTACAATGCCTCGCTCACCATGCTGCTGGGCAGCCGCGACACTCTGCGCAGGGTCGGCGCACCGGAGGGCATCGTCCTCGGGGTCGAGGAGCACCAGCAACTGCTCCAGCGGATCGCGGCCTGGCTGGCCCGCGGCGGATACGCCGAGTTCAGCCCCGCCCAGGCACTGCATCAGATCGAACTCGCCATGCGCGGCATGCCGCGGGTACGCAACCAGGGCTCCCCGGAGGCCGTACTGACGCATCTGCTCAACCGCAGCGGGTTGCTCCAGGAACGCAGCGAGAGCGCCGTGCAGTTCATCCACCGCACCTTTCAGGACTATCTGGCGGCGAAGGAGATCCAGGAAAGCGACGGCCTGGGCGAGCTGCTGCGGAACGCGGACAAGGAGGAGTGGCAGGACATCACCCTGCTGGCCGTGGGCCACTGCAACCGAGGCGAGATCCGTAGGCTCATCGAGGGGCTGATCGACAGGGGCGACACCGCCGTGGACCCGCGGACGCGGGGCGACATCCACGTGCTAGCGGCCCGGTGCGCGCTGAGCGCGGTGGTGCTGGAGGAGGAGGTGCGGGAGCGGATCGCGCACCGTATCCGTTCACTGCTCCCGCCCTCCGACGCCACCGCGGCCGCAAAGCTCGCCTCACTCGGCTCCTACGTCCTCGATCTGGCGCCCGGCCCGGAGGAACTGGACGACACCGAGGCCATGGCCGTCGTCCAACTGGCCCGAGACATCGGCGGTGCCGCCTCCCTGCCGCTGCTGCGCCGGTTCGCCCGGCACCCCTCACCCGCCGTCCGCCACCTGCTGATCAACGCGTGGCCGCGCTACCCGGAGGAGGACTACGCGCGTGAGGTCCTCGCGCACATGTCGCTGGAGAACGAGACGGTGATCGTGGTCAACACCGCCATGGCGTCGGCGTTGCGGCACTGCGGTCCCCCCGGCCTGGTGACCCTCGATCTGCACGCCGGCGATGCCGAGCTCGCGAGGATTCTGCCGCACAGCGGCATTCGGCAGCTCATAGTGTCGGGCAACTCCTTGCTGCACGATCTCTCCTTCGTCCGCAAGCTGTCCGGGCTGTCCTCCCTATCGCTGTCGGGCTGCCCGCGGGTCAGAAAGCTGTCCGCACTCGAGGGACTGCCGCTCGACTCGCTCGACCTGGAGCTCTTCGAGATCGAGAAGTCCGAGCTGGCCCATCTGCGGCGACTCGACCGGTTGACCTCCCTGTCGGTGATGGGCCCCCTCCTCGACAGCAACATCCCCCTGCCCTCCGGGCACCCGACGGTCGAGAGGCTCACGGTGGCGAGCCAAAAGACCACCGTGATCAACGACCTGTCGGAATGGCCCGCCCTGCGCGCACTCGTCGTGCAGGACGACTGCGACGCCCTCTCGGTGCTCCTGGCGGCCTCGCGCGCCCCGGCTCTGAGCAGCCTCGACTTCGCCATCGACTCGCTGAGGCTCCCGGTCCCGTTCGGCCTGCCGGAGTTCGACGAACAGCTGCTCGTCACGGGCAAGCCCGTGGAACGCAGAACTCTGCCGGGGATACGCCATCTGACCCTGAGAAGGGTGCGCAGATGCGGCTCCACCGAAGATCTCGCGCGGGTCTTCCCCTCGCTCACCGAGCTCACCATCGAGCACCTCGACGGGACCACGCCGGACCTCTCCGCACTGCGCAGGAACGCCGGATTGACCATCAGGGTCGTCACCAGCAGCAAACGGCCGTGATCAGTCCTTGGAACCGGCAGGTCGAGGCCGCGCAGGAATGACGACCCCCAACCGCCCGGCATCGCCCTCGTGACCAGCCCGGTCCCCGCCGACGAGGACGTCGTGCTGCGCATCTGGCCGGAACGCGGGGCACGGCGGTCGGGTGGACGGCGTGCCCTTGGCCCTCGTGGTCGGTCCGGTTCCCGCTTTCGCTCGGCCGCGGCACCATGGGAGTGCGGACTGGCCGTTGGCCGAACACACTTCGCGAATCAGCTGGCCAGGGAACCTGGCGCCTTCTCGCGAGGGCGAGCGTTACCGAACGCCGCCGCGACCAGCGCCGATAGCGTCCGGACAGCGCTTCCGCTGGGACTGGATCGAGCCGGTCATGCCGGTGCCGTACGTGCCGACTCTCGGGCCCGTGCACCATGGCAACCCCCTGCCCGACCTGTTCGCGGCCGTCTTCGACGCCGCAGGCACCGGCCGCTTCCTGCCTTACGACAAAGATCGCCGCTGGTCCGCCACAAAGACAGAGCGCGTCGTGGTCGAGGCGATCGAGCACGACGAGCGCCGGACCCTGGTGCCGACGCTCCGACCGTCTGTGTGCGGGGGAGGGCTGACGCCACTCGGGGTTGTCCGTCAGATCAAGGCGATAGGCGACCGTTCGCGCGGTCACGCGCCCTCGAGGGCGGTCAATCGAACGGGGCGGCGTCCTTGCTTCTCAGCGTTCCTGAACTGAGGTCCCCGCCTTCCGCGATGGTGAAGGAGGTGGTTCGGCTAATGCGGAGTTGTAGGTCCTCGGCCGCGTAGACCGCGTAGGCGTCGCCGTCGAGCGTGAGGGTGCCGTCCCAGCTCGTACGCCCTGTTGAGATGCTGGGCCCCCCGAAGGATTGGGACCGGATTCGCTTTGTCCACCGCCGGCGCATGGCGTGGCACGCATATTCGGTTCTGTACGCCGCGACCATGGCGGCGCCGTCGCAGGGGTCCATGTCTCAGTTGACTTGACCAACGCGATGTCCACAACCAGAGGATGAACCCCGTTCAATGGTCACCAGCCTCGTGCGCGCCACTCTGCGAGGTGGGGTCGCTCCGTGCCGAGGGTGGTGTCGTTGCCATGGCCAGGGTAGACCCATGTCTCATCGGGCAGGACGTCGAATAGCTTGGTCTCCAGGCCGCCCATGAGAGAGCTGAACTCTGCGGGTCGTGTTGTCCGGCCGGGGCCGCCGGGGAACAGGCAGTCCCCGGTGAACACATGGGGGTGCCCGTGCGGGTCGTCGTAGACGAGGGCGATCGAACCCGGTGTGTGCCCGACCAGGTGGCGGGCGGTGAGTTCCACGTGTCCCACCCGGATGGTGTCGCCGTCGTCGACCGGTACGTCGGTCCGTACCGGGATGCCCTCGGCGTCCTCCCGGCCCGCGTAGGTGCGGGCGCCGGTGGCCGCCACCACCTCGGCGAGCGCCTGCCAGTGGTCGCCGTGCCGGTGGGTGGTGACGACGGACGCGATGCCGTCGCCACCGATCATGCCGAGCAGCGTGTCCGCCTGGTCGGCGGCGTCGATCAGCAGCTGCTCGTCCGTGGCCCGGCAGCGCAGCAGATAGGCGTTGTTGTTCATCGGACCCACCGCGATCTTGGTGATCATCAGGTCCTTGAGCTCGTGCACATCGGCCGGTCCGCCGACCGTCACCTCTCCGCTGTACGTCATGTCCGCCAGCCTATAGCGGCGGCAGCGCCGGAAGCGGGCCGCCGGCCGAGGCCAGCGCGGATCCGTCGCGGCGGCCGGCGAGCCAGCCCAGCAGGTCGGCCGGGGGACCCGTGACCGTCACCTGCGACCCCTGCCCGTCCGGCCTCCGTCCGGTGCTCCACGCGCGCGTGCCGTCCGTGACGCGGGTGGCCGGTACGTCGGGGTGCCCGGCGAACCGGTCGGCGAGGAAGCCGATCTCCCGCTCGGTGAACTCCGCCGGCAGGTCCTCCAGCTCGTATCCGATCCCCAGGTCCACGTGGTGCAGCTCCACCTCCACCCACCGCCGGAACGGCACCCGGGACGCGGAGTCCGTGACCCCGTTGCGCAGCTCCACCGTGCGCGACCAGTCGGCGGGAGCGTCCCCGGCCTCCTGGAAGCGGGCCGCGCTCTCGCGCAGGTCGGCGAGCTGGACGTCGAGGGCGCGGGGGGCGTCCCGCTCGATGTCGGTGTCCCGGGCCTCGCCGGAGACGTACATGGGGCGCCCTTCGAGCACGTTCACCAGGGCATCGGCGTTGCGCGCCAAGTGGGCCAGGACATGGCCACGGCTCCAGCCGGGCAGCCGTGACGGCTGCGTCACAGACGCGTTGTCCAGTTTGCCGACTGCGGTCAGCAGCCGCTCCGTCGCGTCCCGTACAGACGCCAGGTCATGAGCGTGATCAATCATGGTGCTGACCCTAGCTCCGCCACTCCTTCGGGTGAAGGTGGTGAAGGAGTGCCGTAAATCGAAAGCACGTGCTATATGGTCGGACGTGGCGTCGGGCATGCTGGAGAGCCGGGGTTTGTTGGCAACCCGTGAATCCGACCGGCGTTGTCAGTGGCTCCCCCTAGTCTGAGAAAGACGGGGGCCCCGCCCCTGTCACTTCTCTCAAGAAAGGTGCGGACCGGCGTGGCCGACCGTCTCATCGTTCGTGGAGCGCGCGAGCACAACCTCAAGAACGTCTCGCTCGACCTCCCGCGCGACTCGCTCATCGTCTTCACGGGCCTGTCGGGGTCGGGCAAGTCCTCGCTGGCCTTCGACACCATCTTCGCCGAGGGCCAGCGGCGCTATGTGGAGTCCCTCTCCTCGTACGCCCGCCAGTTCCTCGGCCAGATGGACAAGCCGGACGTCGATTTCATCGAGGGTCTCTCCCCGGCCGTCTCCATCGACCAGAAGTCGACCTCGCGCAACCCGCGCTCCACGGTCGGCACCATCACCGAGGTCTACGACTACCTGCGCCTGCTCTTCGCGCGCATCGGCAAGCCGCACTGCCCCGAGTGCAGCCGCCCGATCTCCCGCCAGTCGCCGCAGGCCATCGTCGACCGGGTCCTGGAGTTGCCGGAGGGCAGCCGCTTCCAAGTGCTGTCGCCGCTGGTGCGCGAGCGCAAGGGCGAGTTCGTCGATCTCTTCTCCGACCTCCAGACCAAGGGCTACTCCCGCGCGCGCGTGGACGGCGAGACGATCCAGCTGTCGAACCCGCCCACGCTGAAGAAGCAGGAGAAGCACACCATCGAGGTGGTCGTCGACCGCCTCACGGTCAAGGAGGGCGCCAAGCGCCGCCTCACCGACTCCGTCGAGACCGCTCTCGGCCTGTCCGGCGGCATGGTCGTGCTCGACTTCGTCGACCTCCCCGAGGACGACCCCGAGCGCGAGCGCATGTACTCGGAGCACCTCTACTGCCCGTACGACGACCTGTCCTTCGAGGAGCTGGAGCCCCGCTCCTTCTCCTTCAACTCGCCCTTCGGCGCCTGCCCGGACTGCACCGGCATCGGCACGCGCATGGAGGTCGACCCCGAGCTGATCGTCCCGGACCCGGACAAGAGCCTCGACGAGGGTGCCATCCACCCCTGGTCGCACGGCCACACCAAGGACTACTTCGGCCGACTGATCGGCGCCCTCGCCGACGCGCTGGGCTTCCGTACGGACATCCCCTTCGGCGGCCTGCCGCAGCGCGCCAGGAAGGCCCTGCTCCACGGCCACAAGACCCAGGTCGAGGTCCGCTACCGCAACCGTTACGGGCGTGAGCGCCGCTACACCACGGCCTTCGAGGGCGCCGTCCCCTTCGTCAAGCGCCGGCACAGCGAGGCCGAGAGCGACTCCAGCCGCGAGCGCTTCGAGGGCTACATGCGCGAGGTGCCCTGCCCGACCTGTCAGGGCACGCGCCTGAAGCCGGTCGTCCTCGCGGTCACGGTCATGGACAAGTCCATCGCCGAGGTCTCCGCGATGTCGATCAGCGACTGCGCGGACTTCCTGGGCGAGCTGAAGCTCACCGCCCGCGACAAGAAGATCGCCGAACGCGTGCTCAAGGAGGTCAACGAGCGGCTGCGATTCCTGGTCGACGTCGGCCTGGACTACCTCTCGCTGAACCGCGCGGCCGGCACCCTGTCCGGCGGCGAGGCCCAGCGCATCCGCCTGGCCACCCAGATCGGCTCCGGCCTCGTCGGCGTCCTGTACGTCCTCGACGAGCCGTCCATCGGCCTGCACCAGCGCGACAACCACCGGCTGATCGAGACCCTGGTCCGGCTGCGCGACATGGGCAACACGCTCATCGTCGTCGAGCACGACGAGGACACGATCAAGATGGCCGACTGGGTCGTCGACATCGGCCCCGGCGCCGGTGAGCACGGCGGCAAGGTCGTGCACAGCGGCTCCCTGAAGGAGCTCCTCGCCAACGCCGAGTCGCAGACCGGTCAGTACCTGTCCGGCAAGAAGGCCATCCCGCTGCCCGGGATCCGCCGCCCGCTGGACCCCTCCCGGCAGCTCACGGTGCACGGCGCCCGGGAGAACAACCTCCAGGACATCGACGTCTCGTTCCCCCTGGGCGTGTTCACCGCCGTCACCGGCGTCTCCGGCTCCGGCAAGTCGACGCTGGTCAACGACATCCTCTACACGCACCTGGCCCGCGAGCTGAACGGCGCGCGGAGCGTGCCCGGCCGGCACACGCGCGTGGACGGCGACGACCTCGTCGACAAGGTCGTGCACGTGGACCAGTCGCCCATCGGCCGCACCCCCCGCTCCAACCCGGCCACGTACACCGGCGTCTTCGACCACATCCGCAAGCTGTTCGCGGAGACCACCGAGGCGAAGGTCCGCGGCTACCTGCCCGGCCGCTTCTCCTTCAACGTCAAGGGCGGCCGCTGCGAGAACTGCTCGGGCGACGGCACCATCAAGATCGAGATGAACTTCCTCCCGGACGTCTACGTCCCGTGCGAGGTCTGCCACGGCGCCCGGTACAACCGGGAGACCCTGGAGGTCCACTACAAGGGCAAGTCCATCGCCGACGTCCTGAACATGCCGATCGAGGAGGCCACGGAGTTCTTCGAGGCGGTCCCCGCGATCTCCCGCCACATGAAGACCCTGAAGGACGTCGGTCTCGGCTACGTCCGGCTCGGCCAGGCCGCGACCACCCTGTCCGGCGGCGAGGCGCAGCGCGTGAAGCTCGCCAGCGAACTGCAGAAGCGCTCCACCGGCCGCACGGTCTACGTCCTGGACGAGCCGACCACCGGTCTGCACTTCGAGGACATCAGCAAGCTGCTGACGGTCCTGTCCGGACTGGTCGACAAGGGCAACACGGTCATCGTCATCGAGCACAACCTCGATGTGATCAAGACCGCCGACTGGATCGTCGACATGGGTCCCGAAGGCGGCGCCGGCGGCGGTCTGGTGGTGGCCGAGGGCACACCCGAGCAGGTGGCCGGGGTCCCGGCCAGCCACACCGGCAAGTTCCTGCGGGAGATCCTCGGCGCCGACCGCGTCAGCGACGCGTCCTCGGTGAAGGCCCCGCGCAAGACGGCCGCCCGCAAGACGACGGCCAAGACGGTCGCGGCCAAGACCGCATCGGCCCGCACGACCGCCACCAAGACGGTCACCGGCACGGCCGCCAAGAAGACGGCGGCCAAGACCACCAAGGCCGCAGTGAAGAAGACGACCCGGTCCAGCAAGGGCTGAGGTCTCCGGCTCCACGCGCCGTGCCCCACAGGCAACGTCCTGTGGGGCACGGCGCGTTCGGTCTGCGCTCAGGCGCTCTTCGGCTCCACGAACTGCATGTCGAGCTGGATCTTGACCACTTCGCCGAGCAGGCCGGGGGCGAAGTCCAGCCCGAAGTCGCCGCGCCGGATCTCGCCCGTCGCCTCGAAGCCGGCGTGCCGGCTGCCGTCCATGGGCACGTCGACCAGCCCGCCGAACTCCACGGCGAGCGACACCGGGCGGGTCACGTCGCCGATCGTCAGCTCACCCTCCATGGTCCAGTCCTCACCCCCGCCCGACACCCTCGTCGAGCGGTACGTCATCGTGGGGCGCTTCTCCACGTCCAGCAGGTCGGAGGCCCGCACATGCGCGTCCCGGTCGGCGTTGCCGGTGTTGACCGAGGCCAGGTCGACGGTCGCGGAGACACGCACGTCCTGGATCCGCTCACCGACGAACAGTTCGGCCTCCAGCCGCTCGAAGCGCCCCCGCACCTTGGCGATGCCCAGGTGACGGATGGTGAAGTTCACGGAGGAGTGGAACGGGTCGAGGGCCCACTGACCGGAGGCCAGCGGCAGGACGGTGGTGGCGGTGTCATTCGTCATGCCGTCCACCCTGAGGGCGGCACGGCGACGAAGGGAGACCGGCCGGAGCCTGGTAGTGACGGGGCCACCCTCCGCGGCGCCGGGCGCTGTACGTTCGTTCGAGTGAGCGACAACGAGTTGGGCACGTTCCTGCGCACCTGGCGCGAAGCCGTCACCCCGGCCGAGGCGGGCCTGCCCGCAGGCCCCCGGCGCCGCACCCCGGGCCTGAGACGTGCCGAACTGGCCACGCTCGCCGGCGTCAGCGTCGAGTACCTCACCCGGCTGGAACAGGGCCGCGACCGCAATCCGTCCGCCCAGGTGCTCGGCGCCCTGGCCGACGCCCTGAACCTCTCCCTCACCGACCGGATGCTCCTGCGCCGCCTGACCAAGGAGGCGGACGGCGGCGACCCCCTGGTCTGCGGGGCGGCCCCGTCACTCAGCCGCGCGGCGCGCCCCACCGTTCGGGCCGTGCTGGACCGCCTGGAGCCGGCTCCCGCACTGGTGATCAACTGGATCGGCGACGTCCTCGCCCGCACGGCCGGGTACGAGCGGCTGGCCGGTCCCCTCGGCATGCTGGACGACGAGCGGCCGAACCTGCTCCGGTACCTGTTCACCGATGAGCGGGCGCGCAGCGCCTACCGCGACTGGGACCGGGTGGCCGACGACCTCGTCGCCCGGCTCCGGCACGGCGTCCCCCTGAAGGACCCGCACCTGGCCGAGCTGGCCGACGAGCTGACCGTGACGGCGGGCGCGGACTTCGCCGACCGGTTCGCCGATCTGACCATGGCGCCGCGACGGACGGGCTCCCAGCACATCGAGCACCCGGAGGCCGGTTCCCTGCGGCTGCTTCAGGAGACGCTCGCGCTTCCCGACGAGGGGCAGCGGCTCGTCATCCACCTGCCGGCGGACGACGCCACGGCCGCCGCCCTGGACCGGCTCAACGGCCGACGCCCCGGCGCCCTGCGCGCGGTGGCGATGGGGGAGACCGGCTGAAGGCGACCGGCCCGCCCGCAGCCGCCGGGAGGGCCGCCCGGCGTCAGCCCTCCAGCTCGTGCGCGTACGGCGGCTCCGCCCCGGCCCGCGAGCAGGTGACCGCCGCCGCACGGGCCGCGAAGCCCAGCAGTTCCGTCCAGCCGGCGGGGCCCAGGTCGGCCAGGGCCCGGGCGCTGAGGGCGTCGCGCTCGCAGAGGCCGTGCAGCAGGGCCGCGTTGACCGTGTCGCCCGCGCCGATCGTGTCCACGACCTCCACGCGTTCGCCCGGCACCGCGTACTCGCCGCCGTCGGCGGTGTAGGCGGTCAGCCCCTCGCCGCCCCGGGTGACCACCACCGCCGCCGGACCGGCCGTCAGCCACTCCCGGGGCGTACCCCCGAGCCACTCGGCGTCCTCCGCGGACAGTTTCAGCAGCGACACCGACGGCAGCCAGCTCTTGAACCGCGCCCGGTAGGCGTCCGCGTCGGGGATCAGCCCGGCCCTGATGTTCGGGTCCAGCGCCGTGAACACGCCCTGAGCGGCCGCCCGGCGCATCAGCTCCTCGTACGCGCTCGCCCCCGGCTCCAGCACCAGCGAGCAGGTACCGAAGGACACCGCGCGGGTGCCGGGGGGCAGCTCGGAGGGTGCTTCGAACAGCCGGTCCGCCGTCCCCTCGACGTAGAAGGAGTACGCGGCCGAGCCGTCCGCGCCGACCGTGGCGACGGCGAGGGTCGTCGGCTCGGTGCCCCGCTGCACCGAGGACACGCCGACCCCGGTGGTGCGCAGCCGGTCCAGCAGTGCCTCTCCGAAGGCGTCGGACGACACCCGGGAGCAGAAGGCGGCGGGGGAGCCGAGGCGGCCCAGCGCCACGGCCGTGTTGAACGGGCCGCCACCGAGCGCCGGCTGGAGGGCCGCCAGGGCACCCGTGCCCCGCGGTACCAGGTCGATCAGGGCTTCACCGGCGACGACGATCACGACGGGGTTCCTTCCTCGGACGGGCTGGGGCAGCCGCACGACGTGCGGTGGACGAAGGCACAGGGCAGGCGCACGGTCCGGGCGGGCCGGTCCGGCTCGGCGAGACGCTCCAGGAGCACGTGCACGGCCCGGGCGCCGATGCCCCTGCCGGGCTGGGCGATCGCGGTGAGCCGGGGCGAGAACAGATCCGCCCAGGCGAAGTCGTCGAAGCAGCACAGGGCGATGTCGTCCGGCACGGACAGGCCGTGCGCACGCAGGGCGCGCAGCACCCCGATGGTCATGGCGTTGTTCCCGGTGACCAGCGCGGTGGGCGGCACGCCCAGGGACAGCAGGGCCTCGGTGGCCTGCCCGGCACCGGCCGATTCCGAATCGCCGTGCACCAGCAGCCGCCCGTCGTACGCCAGCCCCGCGAACGCGAGACCGCTGCGGTAGCCGGAGATCCTCTCGCCCGTGGTGCTGAGCCCCGGCCGCCCCGCCACCAGCCCGATCCGGCGGTGACCGAGCCCGGCGAGATGGGTGACCAGCCGGGACATCGGTTCGGCGTTGTCGGCGCACACCTGGTCGAAGCGCGGACCGCCGTCCACCTGGGGCCCGTCCACCAGCCGGTCCAGGAACACGGCCGGTACGTCGTGCCGCCCCAGATAGGCGAGCAGTCCGCGCGGATCGGCCGAGGGTGCCACGATCACGCCGTCCACGCGGCGCTCGTGCAGCAGCTGGACGACCTTGCGCTCGTGCTCCGGGTCGTCGTGCGGATCGGCGATCAGCAGGCTGTAGCCGGCCTCCAGCGCGGCGGCCTCGACGCCTTGCAGGATCTCCGTGAAGTACGGGTTGCTGATCGCCGAGACCGCCAGCCCGATGGACCGGGTGCGGGCCGTCACCAGGGAACGGGCCAGTGTGTTCGTGGTGTAGCCGAGCTCCTCCACGGCGTCCAGGACCGCCTGGCGGGTGTGCGGCAGCACCGGCCGGGTGCCGTTGATCACGTGCGAGACCGTCGCCACGGAGACACCGGCGCTCCGCGCCACGTCGGCCATGGTCGCCATGGGCGCTCCCTCCTCCGCTTCCGGCGGGGAAGGTATCGCATAAAGGGCGGGACGTAAACGTTTGCGCAATCGCTTACGTCCTACCGGGCGGTCACGACAAGAGGTCGCTCCGGGCTCGTTCCGCTACTCCCAGGCCCAGCCGATGCCCAGGAACCCCGCCCGCACCCGCGGCTCGACCAGATGGACCGACCGGTGCCGGACGCTCAGCGCCAGGTCCTGACACCCGCTGCGGGGCGCCGCCGCCGAGTGCTGGGCGAAGCGGTGGCAGCGCACCGGCAGGGCGGCCGCGTCGAAGCACACCTGGAGGGCGTACTGGCCACCGGGGGAGTCGAAGCCGCGCACGTACTCGTGTGACGCCTCCGCCGTGCCGTCCTCGACGCCGTAGCGGAACAGGAAGGTGTCCCCGGCCCGCAGCCGGGTGTCGAAGAGCAGCTCGGCCGCGAGCACTCCCGTGTCGCGGTGCCAACGGACGCGTCCGGTACGGCAGTTCTCCAGCGCGTGCACCCGCATGCGCTCGGGGTCGGCACCCCGGTCGCCGTGGTGGACGGCCACGAAGCGGTCGATGCCGTCCCGGTGGGCGCGCACGATGTGGTGCGCCTCGCGCTCCGCCAGCTCGCGCCGCGCCCCGATCCGGAGCCGTTCGTGGTGGCCGAGGGTGTGCAGACCCCCGTCCGGCGGGCAGTCCAGCCCGGCCAGCAACTGGTCCAGGACCCCCGAGGCCTCGACGAGGGAGCGGTAGGAGCGGGCGGCGGGCCGCAGCCCGGCAGGGCCCTCCCCGGAGTCGGCGAGCAGCCGGATCAGGGACTCCTCGGGAAGCTCCAGAATCTCCTCCAGCGCGCGTACGGCCCGCAGCGACTCGGGGCGCTGCGGACGCCTGGCACCCTGCTGCCAGTAACTCAGGCTCGTGACGCCGACCTTCACCCCGTGGCGCGACAGATGGTGCTGCACGCGCTGCAACGGCAGCCCGCGGGCGGCGATCGCGGCCCGCAGGGCGACGTGGAAGGGGCCGCCGCGCAGGGCCGAGTCCAGTTCCGCGGTGGCGACGTCCGCGTGCTGTGGGGCGTACGGCATGCAGGGGCCTCTCTGTGAGTCGGCGACGGCTGGTCAGACCGTCCGCACGGGCCGCCCGGGTGCCGTCCCGCCGGCGCGGGGCAGGTCTTCACATGCGTACGCCGTCGTTCAGGGCCCCGAGTTCCCCCGCATTGAAGCGTGTTGACCTGGTCCCGACAACACCTGATGCCGGACAGTGACGTACCCGCGCCCGCCGGCGCCGTCCGGACATGTGAACGCCCGGGGCGTGCGCCCCGGGCGTTCACAGTGGAGGTGTGCTTCTAGGAGCGGTCGCTTCCGCCCTGTTCCCGCAGGGCGAGGCGCTTCGCGCGCGTGATGTCGGGGTCGCGCGGGTCCAGGGCGTCGCGCAGCGCCAACGGCTCGTCCGTGTACCGGCGGGCACGGGCCGCCCGCCGGGTTTTCTCGATCCGCATCCGCTTCATGTGCGCAGCCCTCCGACCCGTGGCCCGCCCGCTCCGCATCGGGAGTGACGGTCCGCACCGACAACCTGTGCCTGCACCGGGACGGGCTCCGTCCGCCGGACGTCGCCGTGTCCCGTGGGTGAGCCCCATTCCCGCTCCCGGGGGGCCGTAACCCCTGAGCGGGACATGCCGTTGGAAACTGCCCTCGCGCCGGGACCGTGATCGGGCCCCGTGGCCGCGCCGGACTGTCGGCGCTCGCCAGTAGGGTGTGAGACATGGCCGACCCCTCCAGCTACCGCCCCAAACCGGGTGAGATCCCCGACTCGCCGGGGGTCTACAGGTT
The DNA here is from genome assembly GCF_009872555.1 of Streptomyces sp. SID5643. NCBI lineage: Bacteria > Bacillati > Actinomycetota > Actinomycetes > Kitasatosporales > Streptomycetaceae > Streptomyces > Streptomyces sp. SID5643. Next base: position 14,675 of record NZ_WWIC01000074.1, on the reverse strand, counting down.
CCGTGACGAGCACCGCCGGGTGATCTACGTCGGAAAGGCGAAGAGCCTGCGCCAGCGCCTGGCGAACTACTTCCAGGACCTGTCGGGCCTGCACCCGCGCACCCGCTCCATGGTCACCACCGCGGCGTCCGTGGAGTGGACGGTCGTGTCCACGGAGGTCGAGGCGCTCCAGCTGGAGTACTCGTGGATCAAGGAGTACGACCCCCGGTTCAACGTCAAGTACCGCGACGACAAGAGCTACCCGTACCTCGCGGTGACGATGAACGAGGAGTACCCGCGCGTGCAGGTGATGCGCGGTCACAAGAAGAAGGGCGTGCGCTACTTCGGGCCGTACGCGCACGCGTGGGCGATCCGTGACACGGTCGACCTGCTGCTGCGCGTCTTCCCCGTGCGCACGTGCTCGGCCGGTGTCTTCAAGAACGCAGCCCGCACCGGCCGCCCCTGTCTCCTCGGCTACATCGGCAAGTGCTCGGCACCCTGCGTCGACCGGGTCTCCGCCGAGGACCACCGCGAACTGGCCGACGAGTTCTGCGACTTCATGACCGGCCGGACGAACACCTACATCCGCCGCCTGGAGAAGCAGATGGCGGAAGCGGCCGACGACATGGAGTACGAGCGGGCGGCCCGGCTGCGCGACGACATCGGCGCCCTGAAGAAGGCCATGGAGAAGAACGCGGTCGTGCTGGCCGACGCGACCGACGCCGACCTGATCGCGGTCGCCGAGGACGAGCTGGAGGCGGCCGTCCAGATCTTCCACGTGCGCGGCGGGCGCGTCCGCGGCCAGCGCGGCTGGGTCACCGACAAGGTGGAGGAGATCACCACCGGCGCCCTCGTGGAGCACGCCCTGCAGCAGCTGTACGGGGAGGAGACGGGCGACGCCGTCCCCAAGGAGGTCCTGGTCCCGGCCCTGCCGGACCCCGTGGAGCCCGTCCAGGAGTGGCTGGCCGGGCGGCGCGGCTCCGGCGTCTCCCTGCGCATCCCGCAGCGCGGCGACAAGAAGGCCCTCATGGAGACCGTGCAGCGCAACGCCCAGCAGGCGCTCGTGCTGCACAAGACCAAGCGCGCCTCCGACCTGACCACGCGCTCGCGCGCCCTGGAGGAGATCGCCGACGCGCTCGACCTGGACAGCGCCCCGCTCCGGATCGAGTGCTACGACATCTCCCACCTCCAGGGCGACGACGTCGTGGCCTCCATGGTCGTCTTCGAGGACGGGCTCGCCCGCAAGAGCGAGTACCGCCGCTTCCAGATCAAGGGCTTCGCCGGGCAGGACGACGTCCGCTCGATGCACGAGGTGATCACCCGCCGCTTCCGGCGCTATCTCGCCGAGAAGGAGAAGACGGGCGAGTGGACCGACGGGGAGAACGCCGAGACGCCTGAGATCGACAGGAACGGCGAGATCGTCGGGACCGGCCTCACCGAGGACGACGGCCGCCCCAAGAAGTTCGCCTACCCGCCCCAGCTCGTGGTCGTCGACGGGGGCGCCCCGCAGGTGGCGGCCGCCCGGCGCGCCATGGACGAGCTCGGCATCGACGACATCGCCGTGTGCGGCCTCGCCAAGCGCCTGGAGGAGGTCTGGCTGCCCGGCGACGACGACCCGGTCGTCCTGCCCCGCACCAGCGAAGGCCTGTACCTGCTCCAGCGCGTTCGTGACGAGGCCCACCGGTTCGCGATCAGCTACCAGCGCACCAAACGGTCCAAGCGCTTCCGCTCCAGCCCCCTGGACGACGTCCCCGGCCTCGGGGACACCCGCAAGCAGGCACTTCTGAAGCACTTCGGTTCGTTGAAGAAACTGCGGTCCGCCACCATCGACCAGATCTGCGAGGTCCCCGGCATAGGCCGCAAGACGGCCGAGACGATCGCGGTGGCCCTCGCCCGCTCGGCCCCGGCCGCACCCGCCGTCAACACGGCGACTGGAGAGATCATGGAGGAGGAACCCGGCACCATGGGTTCCAGTGGGGAACCCGTGACGACGGGAGCCCCGGACGAGCGACGGGGGCAGGAGACATGAATGTGAACGAGCACGACAGCCGCACAGAGCACGCCGGAGACGGAGCACAGGTGAGTACGGGCACGCCCAACGACAAGACCCCGGTCCCGGACGCCGCCATCCCCGAGCTGGTGATCATCTCCGGCATGTCCGGAGCCGGGCGCTCCACGGCGGCGAAGTGCCTGGAGGACCTCGGCTGGTTCGTCGTCGACAACCTGCCGCCCGCGCTGATCCCCACCATGGTGGAACTCGGCGCGCGCTCCCAGGGCAACGTGGCGCGGATCGCCGTCGTCGTCGACGTCCGCGGCCGCCGCTTCTTCGACAACCTCCGCGAGTCCCTCGCCGACCTGGAGGCGAAGAACGTCACACGGCGGATCGTCTTCCTGGAGTCCTCCGACGAGGCCCTGGTCCGCCGCTTCGAGTCGGTGCGCCGCCCGCACCCCCTGCAGGGCGACGGCCGCATCGTCGACGGCATCGCCGCCGAACGCGAGCTGCTGCGCGAGCTGCGCGGCGACGCCGACCTGGTGATCGACACCTCCAGCCTCAACGTGCACGAGCTGCGCGCCAAGATGGACGCCCAGTTCGCCGGCGAGGAGGAGCCGGAGCTGCGGGCCACGGTCATGTCGTTCGGCTACAAGTACGGCCTCCCCGTCGACGCCGACCTCGTCGTCGACTGCCGCTTCCTGCCGAACCCGCACTGGGTCCCGGAGCTGCGCCCGTACACCGGCCTCAACGACGAGGTCTCCGGGTACGTCTTCAACCAGCCCGGCGCCAAGGAGTTCCTCGACCGCTACACGGAGCTCCTCCAGCTCGTCGCCACCGGGTACCGCCGCGAGGGCAAGCGCTACGTGACCATCGCCGTGGGCTGCACGGGCGGCAAGCACCGCTCGGTCGCCATGTCGGAGAAGCTCGCCGCCCGGCTCGCCGCCGAGGGCGTGGAGACGGTGGTCGTACACCGGGACATGGGACGCGAATGACACCACGTACACCGCGGCTGAGCCGGCTGCGCCGGGTGGTGCCCGAGGGCAACGGCGGAAAGGGCGGCCGGCCCGTCGAGGCCCGGGGCGGCAAGCCGCGCCGCCGGGGCACCCAGCCCAAGGTCGTCGCCCTCGGCGGCGGCATGGGCCTGTCCGCCTCGCTCGCCGCGCTGCGCCGGATCACCGGCGACCTCACCGCTGTCGTCACCGTGGCCGACGACGGCGGCTCCAGCGGGCGCCTGCGCGACGAGCTCGGCGTGCTGCCGCCGGGTGACCTGCGCAAGGCGCTGGCCGCTCTGTGCGGTGACGACGACTGGGGCCAGACCTGGGCCCGGGTCATCCAGCACCGCTTCCAGTCCCAGGGCGACCTGCACGAGCACGCGGTCGGCAACCTGCTGATCGTCGCCCTGTGGGAGCAGCTCGGCGATCACGTGCAGGCCCTCGACCTGGTCGGACGACTGCTGGGCGCCCAGGGGCGCGTGCTGCCGATGTCCGCCGTGCCGCTGGAGCTCCAGGCCCTGGTCAAGGGTCACGACCCTGCACGCCCGGAGGAGGTCGACACGGTCCGCGGCCAGGCGACCGTCGCCCTCACCCCGGGCGAGGTGCAGTCCGTTCACCTCGTGCCGAACGACCCGCCGGCGGTGCCCGAGGCGGTCGAGGCCGTCCTGGACGCGGACTGGGTGGTGCTCGGCCCCGGCTCCTGGTTCTCCTCGGTCATCCCGCACCTGCTCGTGCCCGAGCTGCTGGACGCGCTCAGCCAGACGAAGGCCCGCCGGGTACTCTCCCTGAACCTCGCGCCGCAGCCCGGAGAAACCGAGGGCTTCTCCCCGCAGCGTCATTTGGAGGTTTTGGGACGACACGCCCCTAAACTCGCCCTGGACGTGGTGCTGGCCGACGAGGCCGCCGTGCCCGACCGCGACTTGCTGACCGATGCCGCCAAGCGGTTCGGGGCCGCGGTCGAGCTGGCGCCGGTGGCCAGACCCGACGGGACCCCGAGGCACGACCCGGAGCTGTTGGCCGCCGCGTACGACCGTATTTTTCGGATGCATGGAAGGATCGGCCCATGGCGATGACGGCAGCGGTGAAGGACGAGATCTCCCGGCTCCCCGTCACCCGGACCTGCTGCAGAAAGGCGGAGGTCTCCGCCATCCTGCGGTTCGCCGGCGGCCTTCACCTGGTGAGCGGTCGGATCGTGATCGAGGCGGAGCTGGACACGGCGATGGCGGCCCGCCGCCTCAAGCGGGACATCCTGGAGATCTTCGGCCACAGCTCCGAACTGATCGTGATGGCTCCGGGCGGGCTGCGCCGCGGCTCGCGCTACGTGGTGCGGGTGGTGGCGGGCGGCGACCAGCTCGCGCGCCAGACCGGGCTGGTCGACGGGCGGGGCCGCCCGATCCGCGGCCTGCCGCCGCAGGTGGTCTCGGGGGCCACCTGCGACGCCGAGGCCGCCTGGCGTGGCGCGTTCCTGGCGCACGGCTCGCTCACCGAGCCCGGCCGCTCCTCCTCCCTGGAGGTGACGTGCCCGGGTCCCGAGGCGGCACTCGCCCTGGTCGGCGCCGCCCGCCGGCTGTCGATCGCAGCGAAGGCCCGCGAGGTGCGCGGGGTGGACCGGGTCGTCGTCCGGGACGGTGACGCGATCGGCGCCCTGCTGACGCGCCTCGGCGCGCACGAGTCGGTGCTGGCCTGGGAGGAGCGCCGGATGCGCCGCGAGGTGCGTGCCACGGCGAACCGGCTCGCCAACTTCGACGACGCCAACCTGCGCCGCTCGGCCCGCGCGGCCGTCGCCGCGGGCGCCCGGGTGCAGCGCGCCCTGGAGATCCTCGCCGACGACGTCCCCGAGCACCTGGCCGCTGCGGGCCGGCTGCGCATGGAGCACAAGCAGGCCTCCCTGGAGGAGCTGGGCGCGCTCGCCGACCCGCCGCTGACCAAGGACGCGGTCGCCGGCCGGATCCGCCGCCTGCTGGCCATGGCCGACAAGCGCGCCTCCGACCTCGGCATCCCGGGCACGGAGGCCAACCTGAGCGACGAGCTGGCCGACAACCTGGTGGGCTGATCCGACACCACGTCAGAGAGCCGGTACCGGCGCCCACTTGGGTGACCGGTACCGGCTTTGGCGTGTCGCTGAGGCGCCCTTGACTCGATCATGGTCTGTCATGAGCCTGGCATCTGTTCGCTGCTGTGGCGGACCCACGCTAGGGGGGTTCATGAGACGAAGAGCGAGATCGATCCTCGCTGTCGGCGCGCTCCTGATCGGCGGAGCGAGCTTCGCACCCATCGCCCAGGCACAACCGGGACGTCAGGCCGCGTCCGACCCGGACGAGGTCAAGGTGTTCCGCGCCGAGGTCACCCGGAAGCAGGTACCCCTGCTGCTGGCCGCCGGCCAGGACGGCCACGAGCTGAGCGAGCGGGTGCCCGAGAAGGGCACCGCGACCGTCGAGGCCTATCTGACGGACCGACAGGCCAGGAAGCTGGAGAAGCAGGGCGTCGACCTCACCGAGCACAAGGTCTCCGCCCGGGCCGAGGCCCGCGTCGAGGACGCAGCCGAGGGCGTGTTCCGCCCGTACAGCGGCAAGGGCGGCCTGCGGGAGGAACTCCTGCGGACCGCGCAGGAGAACCCGGACCTCACCAAGGTCGTCTCCATCGGCAAGACCGTCAAGGGCCAGGACATCCTCGCGCTGAAGCTCACCAAGGGCGCGAAGAGGACGAAGGACGGCTCCAGGCCCTCGGTCCTCTACATGTCCAACCAGCACGCGCGCGAGTGGATCACGCCGGAGATGACCCGGCGCCTGATGCACCACTACCTGGACAACTACAAGAAGGACCGGCGCGTCAAGAAGATCGTCGACTCCACCGAACTGTGGTTCCTGCTGTCGGCCAACCCCGACGGCTACGACTACACCTTCGCCGACCCCGCCAACCGCCAGTGGCGCAAGAACCTGCGGGACGTCAACGGCGACGGGACCATCACCACCGGCGACGGCGTCGACCTCAACCGCAACTTCGCCTACAAGTGGGGCTACGACAACGAGGGTTCGTCCCCCAACCCCACCAGCCAGACCTACCGCGGCGCGGGTCCGAACTCCGAGCCGGAGACCCAGGCCCTGGACGCCTTCCAGAAGCGGATCGGCTTCACCTACGGCATCAACTACCACTCCGCCGCCGAACTCATCCTCTACGGAGTCGGCTGGCAGGTGGCCACGCACACCCCGGACGACGTCGTGTACGAGGCGCTCGCCGGTACGCCCGAGAACTCCGCGATCCCCGGCTACCACCCGCAGCTCTCCTCCGAGCTGTACACCACCAACGGTGAGGCGGACGGCCACGCGGCGAACGTCAACGGCCTGGCGATGTTCACCCCCGAGATGTCGACCTGCCAGACCGCCTCGGACCTCGACCCGAACGACCAGTGGAAGGCGTCCGACTGCCAGTCGGTCTTCACCTTCCCGGACGACGAGAAGCTGATCCAGCAGGAGTACGCCAAGAACGTCCCGTTCGCACTCTCCGTCGCCGAGTCCGCCGCCCGTCCCGACCGGCCGTCCTCGTCCGTCGGCCTGAACGCCGCCGACTTCACCCCGGCCGCGTTCGGCACGTCGTACTCCCGCGGCGCCGACCAGGAGGTCTCCGTCGTCGTACGGAAGGCCGTGCGCGACAAGGAGCTCAAGTACCGCGTCAACGGCGGCCGCACCGAGGACATGGCGCTCAAGCCCTGGAAGGGCGGCGAGACCTACGGCGGTGAGGACAACCTCTACTTCGACGAGTACCGGGCGAAGGTCAAGGACGGCGAGCCGGGCGACCGGGTCGAGGTGTGGTTCACCGGCGAGGCGAAGAACGGCAAGAAGCTCTCCAGCGAGCGCTTCACCTACACCGTCGCCGAGCGGCCCCGGGCGAACACGCTCGTCGTCGCCGAGGAGGGCGCTGCCGCCACGCATGCGCAGACGTACGTGGACGCGCTCAGGGCGAGCGGCCGCAAGGCGGTCGTCTGGGACGTCGCCGAGCAGGGAGCGCCGGACGCGCTGGGCGTACTGAGCCACTTCGACACCGTCGTCCACTACACCGGCGCGGGCGTCCCGGGTGTCGCCACCCAGCTCCAGCTGCGGGCCTTCCTCAACGAGGGCGGCCGGCTGATCGAGGCCGGTGAGCAGGCCGGCGGCAACGTCGATCTCGGCGGCGCGCTGTCGAACGACTTCAGCCAGTACTACCTGGGCGCCTACACCCGCACCGCCACCCCGGGGGCCACCGGCTTCAACGGCTCCGGCGAGCTGGGCGGTGTCACCAGCCCGCTGGGCGCGGCCCCCGGCAACCCGCTGGACAAGGCCGGCACCTACAGCGTCACCTCCGACGAACTGGGGACCGGCGCGTTCCCGCAGTTCGCGAGCAAGGGCGCCGGGCAGTTCGCCGGCACGGTCAACCCGTACGGCCCGTACGCGGGCTCGTCGATGGCCGCCGCCGTCCACACCGACGACGGCTACAAGCGCCTCACCCGCACCGTTGATCTCACCGGCACCACCGGAGCCCAGCAGCCGACCCTGCGCACCCAGCTCCTCTGGGACACCGAGTCCGGCTACGACCACGCCATCGTCGAGGCCCGCACCCCGGGCGCCGACGACTGGACGACCCTCCCCGAGGCGGGCGGCGCCACCAGGACGGCCGTCCCGGAGGATTGCCAGGCCGGGTACTACGTCAACGAGCACCCCTGGCTGAAGCACTACCTCACCGTGGCGGACGACGGCTGCACCGCGACCGGCACCACCGGCACCTGGAACAGCCTCACCGGCTCCTCCAACGGCTGGCAGCAGGTGAACTTCGACCTGAGCGCCTACGCCGGCAAGACGGTCGAGGTCTCGATCAGCTACGTCACCGACCCGGGAAGCGGCGGACACGGCGTCCTCGCCGACGACGCCTCGCTCGTCGTCGGCGGTACGGCGAAGGAGACCGAGGGCTTCGAGACCTCGCTCGGCCCCTGGAAGGTCACCGGACCGCCCGCGGGCAGCCCGGCCGTCCTCAAGGACTGGGCTCGCACCGGCGCCCTGTTCCAGACGTACGGCGCGGTCACCACGGACGACACCGTGCTGCTGGGCTTCGGTCTGGAGCACGTCACCGCGGCGGCCGACCGGACGGCACTGATGAGGAAGGCGCTCGCTTCCCTGGACGGGTGACATCCCTGGTCAACGGGGAACTCGTGCGACAGCGAAATCGAATGATTCTGCTCTCGGCCGTGGGCGGTCCGTACCCCTACTGGCGGGTACGGACCGCCCTGCCGTGTATGGGGCATCTGGATGTCACCACCGCCGCTTCAGGGAGGTAGGGTCGTAGGCGGTCGGGGACATCCCAAACAGAGCTCGCCGGCACTTCATGGCCGGCGTACCAACGAGGAGATCGGTTCGTGACGATCCGCGTAGGCATCAACGGCTTCGGCCGCATCGGTCGTAACTACTTCCGCGCGCTGCTGGAGCAGGGTGCAGACATCGAGATCGTGGCTGTCAACGACCTGGGTGACACCGCGACCACCGCCCACCTGCTGAAGTACGACACGATCCTGGGCCGCCTCAAGCAGGAGGTCACCCACACCGCCGACACGATCACGGTCGACGGCAAGACCATCAAGGTCCTGGCCGAGCGCAACCCCGCCGACATCCCGTGGGGCGAGCTGGGCGTCGACGTCGTCATCGAGTCGACGGGCATCTTCACCAAGAAGGCCGACGCCGAGAAGCACCTCGCCGGTGGCGCGAAGAAGGTCCTCATCTCGGCTCCGGCCAAGGACGAGGACGTCACCATCGTGATGGGCGTCAACCAGGACACGTACGACCCGGCGAACCACCACGTCATCTCCAACGCCTCCTGCACCACCAACTGTGTGGCGCCGATGGCGAAGGTCCTCGACGAGAACTTCGGCATCGTCAAGGGCCTGATGACGACGGTGCACGCGTACACCAACGACCAGCGCATCCTGGACTTCCCGCACAAGGACCTGCGTCGCGCGCGTGCCGCCGCCGAGAACATCATTCCGACCACCACGGGTGCCGCCAAGGCCACCGCGCTGGTCCTGCCGCAGCTCAAGGGCAAGCTGGACGGCATGGCCATGCGCGTCCCGGTCCCGACCGGCTCGGTCACCGACCTGGTGCTGGAGCTCGGGCGCGAGGTCACCAAGGAAGAGGTCAACGCCGCCTTCCAGAAGGCCGCGGAGGGCGAGCTCAAGGGCATCCTCGAGTACACCGAGGACCCGATCGTCTCCTCCGACATCGTGAACGCCCCGGCGTCCTGCACCTTCGACTCCTCCCTGACCATGGTCCAGGAAGGCAAGAACGTGAAGGTCATCGGCTGGTACGACAACGAGTGGGGCTACTCCAACCGCCTCGTCGACCTCACGGTCTTCGTCGGTAACCAGCTCTGATCGAATAGACAGGCACCACGGTGTGAGAGCAGGGCTCGGGCGGCGCGAGGACGCGCCGTCCGAGCCCTGACTCACGTACAGATCAGAGCTGTTCGATCACGAGCGCTTCCGAGCGATCACGAGCTCTTTCAGGAGTCCCCTTCATGAAGACGATCGACGAACTCCTCTCCGAGGGAGTGGCGGGCAAGCGGGTCTTCGTCCGCGCCGACCTGAACGTGCCGCTGGACGGCACGCGCATCACCGACGACGGCCGCATCCGCGCCGTGCTGCCCACGGTCAAGGCCCTCGCCGACGCGGGTGCCCGGGTCGTCGTCGCCTCCCACCTGGGCCGCCCCAAGGGTGCCCCGGACCCGGCCTTCTCCCTTGCCCCGGCCGCCGCGCGCCTCGGTGAGCTCCTCGGCTCGGACGTGGCCTTCGCGACCGACACGGTCGGCGAGTCCGCCCGGACCACTGTCGCCGGCCTCGCCGACGGTCAGGTCTCCGTCATCGAGAACCTGCGCTTCAACGCCGGTGAGACGAGCAAGGACGACGCCGAGCGCGGCGCCTTCGCCGACCAGCTCGCCGCCCTCGCGGACCTCTACGTCGGCGACGGCTTCGGCGCGGTGCACCGGAAGCACGCCTCGGTCTTCGACCTCCCGGCCCGCCTGCCGCACTACGCCGGCCACCTCATCGCGACCGAGGTCGGCGTCCTGAAGAAGCTCACCGACGACGTGAAGCGGCCCTACGCCGTCGTCCTGGGCGGCGCCAAGGTGTCCGACAAGCTCGCCGTCATCGACCAGCTGCTCGGCAAGGCCGACCGCCTGCTCATCGGCGGCGGCATGGTCTTCACCTTCCTCAAGGCCAAGGGCCACGAGATCGGCTCTTCCCTGGTCCAGGAGGACCAGCTCCCGGCCGTCCGGGAGTACATCGAGCGCGCCGAGAAGAACGGCGTCGAGCTGGTCCTGCCCGTCGACGTCGTGGTCGCGCCGGAGTTCCCGGACCTCAAGACGAAGGCCCCGGCCCAGCCCAGCACGGTCGCCGCGGACGCCATGCCGGCCGGCCAGATGGGCCTGGACATCGGCCCCGAGTCCCGCAAGCTGTACGCCTCGAAGATCGCCGACGCCGCCACCGTCTTCTGGAACGGCCCCATGGGCGTCTTCGAGCACCCCGATTTCGCCGAGGGCACCAAGGCGGTCGCCCAGGCTCTCCTCGACTCCCGGGCCTTCACGGTGGTCGGTGGTGGCGACTCCGCCGCCGCCGTCCGCATCCTGGGCTTCGACGAGAACGCATTCGGCCACATTTCGACCGGTGGCGGCGCCTCCCTCGAATACCTCGAGGGCAAGACGCTCCCCGGCCTCGCCGCACTGGAGGACTGACCCCTTATGAGCACGCGCACGCCGCTGATGGCGGGCAACTGGAAGATGAACCTCAACCACCTCGAGGCCATCGCGCACGTCCAGAAGCTCGCCTTCGCCCTGGCCGACAAGGACTACGAGGCCGTCGAGGTCGCCGTCCTGCCGCCCTTCACCGACCTGCGCTCCGTGCAGACCCTGGTCGACGGCGACAAGCTCAAGATCAAGTACGGCGCCCAGGACATCTCGGCGCACGACAGCGGTGCCTTCACCGGCGAGATCTCCGGCCCCATGCTGGCCAAGCTGAAGTGCACGTACGTCGCCATCGGCCACAGCGAGCGCCGCCAGTACCACGCCGAGACCGACGAGCTGGTGAACGCCAAGGTCAAGGCCGCCTACAAGCACGGCCTGACCCCGATCCTGTGCGTCGGTGAGGAGCTGGAGGTCCGCGAGGCGGGCAACCACGTCTCCCACACCCTCGCCCAGGTCGAGGGCGGTCTGAAGGACCTCCCCGCCGAGCAGGCCGAGACCGTCGTGATCGCCTACGAGCCCGTCTGGGCCATCGGCACCGGCAAGGTCTGCGGTGCCGAGGACGCCCAGGAGGTCTGCGCGGCGATCCGCGGCAAGATCGCCGAGCTGTACTCGCAGGACCTGGCGGACAAGGTCCGCATCCAGTACGGCGGCTCCGTCAAGGCGGGCAACGTCGCGGAGATCATGGCCCAGGCCGACATCGACGGTGCCCTGGTCGGCGGCGCCTCACTGGACGCCGACGAGTTCGTCAAGATCGTGCGCTTCCGCGACCAGTGAGTATGCGGTAGCGGCGATCCGTCGTACCCTTGCGGGGTCCAGCGCTGTGCTGGGCCCCGCGTCGTCATCCGAATCCGAGGAAGTTGGTCCAGCCGTGGTTTTGGGGTTCTCGATCGCCCTGATCGTCTTCAGCCTGCTGCTGATGCTGCTGGTGCTGATGCACAAGGGGAAGGGCGGCGGCCTCTCCGACATGTTCGGCGGCGGCATGCAGTCCTCCGTCGGCGGCTCCTCGGTCGCCGAGCGCAACCTCGACCGGATCACCGTCGTGATCGGTCTGCTGTGGTTCGCGTGCATCGTCGTGCTCGGCATCCTCATGAAGGTGAACAACTGACCGAGCCGCAGTCCGCACGGAACTTGTACGTAAGGCCCCATGTCCGGTACGCGCAGCAGAGCGCGGCCTATCATGGGGCTTGCGTCTAGGTGTGAGGGTTGTAACTCCAATCACTGGACGCGCGTTGGGCCTTACGTAGACTGAGGCGCTCGCAGCGAAGCGGAACGCCGACTCGCTTCGCGGCACCATCACGCAGGGAGTTACGACCGTGGCAAGTGGCAACGCGATCCGGGGAAGCCGGGTCGGGGCGGGGCCGATGGGCGAGGCCGAGCGCGGCGAGTCCGCGCCGCGGCTGCGCATCTCCTTCTGGTGCTCCAACGGACACGAAACCCAGCCGAGCTTCGCCAGCGACGCGCAGGTGCCCGATACCTGGGACTGTCCCCGCTGCGGCTTTCCGGCAGGCCAGGACCGGGACAACCCCCCGGCCCCGCCACGCACCGAGCCCTACAAGACGCACCTGGCGTATGTGCGTGAGCGGCGCAGCGACGCTGACGGCGAGGCCATCCTCGCCGAGGCGCTCGCCAAACTGCGGGGCGAGATCTAGCAGTCGGGACCGGTCGGGCACCAGCGGGTGCCCGACCGGAGTGCCTCCCCCGCCTCACCGCCGGCCGATTGTCAGTGGTGCCCTCTACGGTTTGTGCATCGGACGAACCATGAGGGGGAGCGGTGGCAACGGTCGAGGTGGGCAGCAGCGCTCCACCCGCGTGGCGCGGGGGCTTCGGACGGCTGTGGAGTGCCGCCGTGCTGTCCAGCTTCGGCGACGCGCTGCGGACGGCCGCACTGCCCCTGCTGGCCGTCACCCTGACCGACGACCCGCTGCTCATCGCCTCCGTAACGGCCTGCGGCTATCTGCCCTGGATCCTCTTCGGCCTGCTCGGCGGGGCCGTCGCCGACCGCCTGGACCGGCGGCGGGCCATGTGGTCGGTCGATGCGTTACGCGGGTTGCTGGTCGCCGCCTTCGCGATCGTCGTCGCGCTCGGCCATGCCTCGATCGCCCTGCTGATCGTGCTGGCCTTCGCACTGACCACCCTCCAGACCCTCTTCGACAACGCCGCGACCGCGCTGCTGCCCGCCTTGGTCGACCGGGACGGGCTGGGTAGCGCCAACACCCGGCTGATGACCGGCCAGCGCATCGCCGGCGGCCTGCTCGGCGGGCCCGTGGTGCCGCTGCTGCTGGCGGCCGGGGCGGCGGTGCCGTTCGCGGCGGACGCGGTGACCTTCCTGGTGGCCGCCGCGCTGATCGCCACCCTCCCGGCCGCGGCGCCCGACCGTGAACCGAGGCCGTCGGGCAGCACACTGCGCCGGGAGATCGCCGAGGGTCTGCGCGTCCTGACCCGCGACAAGGCCCTGCGCGCTCTGTGCACCGCCACCGCCCTGTGCAACATCGGCATGGGCGCCCTCGTCGCCACCCTCGTCATCCTGGTGACCGGCTGGCTCGACGCGGGCAACGCCGGATACGCGGTGGCGACGGCCGCCTACACGGTCGGCAGCCTGGCCGGGGGAGCGGCCGGCGGCCGGCTCGTCGCCCGCTTCGGACGGATGCGCCTGGTGCTCCTCGCCGGGACGGCGCAGACCGCCGCCCTCCTCGTCATGGGCTCGGTACGCAGCATGGTCGCGCTGGTGGCCGCCCTGGCCGTCTTCGGGTTCATGGGGATGGTGTGGAACGTCAACACCACGACGCTGATGCAGCAGCGCAGCCCCGCCGAGCTGCTGGGCCGGGTGAGTTCCGCCTTCCGCACGCTCGCGGTCGCGGGCACACCCCTGGGCGCGCTGCTGGGCGGAGCCGTCGCCGGCGCCTGGGGGGAGAACACCCCGGCGCTGCTCGCGGCCGCCTTCTTCGTCCTGTCCGTCACCGCGCTGATACCCGCGCGCCGGTCGGACGTACCTGTTGTTGCGCCGGACGACGGCGCGACGACAGGCCACGGCAACCGCTGATCAATTAGGTTGGACCGGCAGCGGGGCAGGTACGCGGCAGCACAGGCAGGCAAGGAAGAAGGCTGAAGTCCGAGATGAACGCAGACGGCCGTACCAGGCTCAACCACACGCCCGAGTGGACGGCACTGGCCAAGCACCGCGAAGAGCTGGGGGACATCCGGCTGCGCGAGCTGTTCGCCGCCGATCCCGGCCGCGGCAGCGCGTACACCCTCCGGGTGGGAGACCTGTACGTCGACTACTCCAAGCACCTCGTCACCGACGACACCCTGCGGCTGCTGCGCGAACTGGCCGCCGCCACCGATGTCTTCGGGCTCCGGGACGCCATGTTCCGCGGTGAGAAGATCAACACCACCGAGGACCGGGCCGTGCTGCACACCGCGCTGCGCGCCCCGCGGGACGCCGTGATCGAGGTCGACGGTGAGAACGTCGTGCCCGACGTGCACGCCGTGCTCGACAAGATGGCGGACTTCGCGGGCCGGGTGCGCTCCGGCGAGTGGACCGGCCACACCGGCAAGCGGATCCGCAACGTCGTCAACGTCGGCATCGGCGGCTCCGACCTCGGCCCGGCGATGGCCTACGAGGTGCTGCGGGCCTTCACCGACCGCTCACTGACGGTGCGTTTCGTGTCGAACGTGGACGGCGCCGACCTGCACGAGGCCATCAGGGATCTGGACCCGGCGGAGACCCTTTTCGTCATCGCCTCCAAGACCTTCACCACCATCGAGACGGTCACCAACGCCACCTCCGCACGCGGCTGGCTGCTGGACGCGCTCGGTGACGAGGCCGCCGTCGCCCGGCACTTCGTGGCACTGTCGACGAACGCCGAGAAGGTCGCCGAGTTCGGCATCGACACGGCCAACATGTTCGAGTTCTGGGACTGGGTCGGCGGCCGCTACTCCTACGACTCCGCGATCGG